>JAFGTC010000121.1 GCA_016934335.1 Candidatus Omnitrophota bacterium
AAGATTGAAGATCCATCTTCAAAGAAAACGGAACCGGCAAACAAAACGCCGATCGAATTGGTGCGACTGGTTTGGGAGATCGCGAAAACCAATCCGCACTGTTCCCTTCCCCATTGAACGGCGCCGTTTCGAAGAAACGAATACAACGCTTTTCGTCTCCCCAAAGCAGCGTAGATTCGGTTTGATTTTAGAATGTCGTAAAGATCCATGATGGAAAAGTGCATCTATCGGGCATGAATTTTACGATTGGTATATCAAAACCGATAAAACAGTTCTGATTGGATTCATTCCATATCTGAAAAGACAAATCGGAATCACTTTTCTAGCGAAATTTACTGGTCTGATTCTTGGTTAACAGGTACAGCCTGTATCGTTACAACGTTCCGTTTGATGTCCATAACGTAATCCTGCGTGGAAGCGTCGTCATGGAATGATGGAGATGGAACGTCTATAATCACTTCCCTCGATTGTTGCAGATTTGGAGCGTCGCCTTCGATGGATTGAAAGGAGGGCGTTTCCAACCCGGCTCGTCTGAATTCCCCTGAGATTAATTGGTGCAGTACGGCGCCTTTACTCGCATCCGTTCTTAGAATCAACGATTGTTTTATGTTGAATCCGCATGATGCTGGCGCTCCTTTAATAAAAAGATCGGGTTTTTTTTATTGTTAAAGACTCTTTTCAGTTTTATCTTATTCCTCTACTTTTCGAATGCAGCGAAATCCGTATGCGTCGTATCCGAAACAGACGTCGGCGAGACCGGGCGACTCGCTAAAACGCACTGAAGAACGGCAATAATCTTCGGAACTGTTCCAGCCACCGCCGCGGAGCACGCACTCCTCGCCGGATTTGGGGCCTCGCGGATCTTGGGCGGCTGGATGCGAATATTCATCTTCCCTGTAATACGTATTGCACCACTCCCATACGTTGCCGTGCAGATCGTAGAGTCCCCAGGGATTCGGGGCTTTTTCTCCAACCGGGTGAGTGGTCTTGTTGGAGTTATCCTGATACCAGGCGTATTTGCCCAATTGAGCAGAGTCGTTTCCAAATGAATATTGGGTTTGGGTTCCCGCTTTGCAGGCGTATTCCCATTCGGCTTCTGTGGGAAGTCGGTATCCATTCGCTGCATAGTTGCAGTGCAATGGCTCGAGCGTGTAGCAGGAATTCAATCCCTCCCGCAGCGAACGCATGTTGCAGTATTTGACCGCTGCCAACCATCCCAATTGTTCCACGGGGCAGTCCGGCTCCTTGTATTTGGATGGATTCTGCCCCATCAAACTTTGGAATTGAATTTGGGTTACTTCGTACTTATCCATATAAAAAGCGCTGACCGTCACGCGATGCGCCGGTTTTTCATCGCTTTCTCCCTCATCATTTCCCAGAATGAACTCTCCGCAGGGGAGGCGCACCATTTCCACTCCAGTTTTTGTTACGATCTGTTTTAAAGGAGTAATCAACGAAGTGGAATCCGATGGAGGCTTGCCGCCGCAACTTATCAGTAAAAGAAAAAAGACAGATAGAAAGACAATCTCTACCTTCGGATGTGGATGTAGACTCATGAATATCTTCCTCCTCAACAATACTTGGTTAATGTCTTGGCGCCTCATAACTCGTCGGGTTACGCAGCATCTCCTGCGTTCTTCGCCGAATTTCTTTAGCGTACGGCGCGACGTCGGGATTCACAGCCATCGCCAGAGCGGCGTGCTGGCGCAATAATTTTACCGCCACACGGCATTCGCCCACCAGTTCATCCTGATTGCCGCCGATATCCACCAAGGCCGCTGTAAATTTTTTGCATTTAGCGAGCGCGTCCTCTCCTTCATAATCGACCATTGTTTTACGGAAATTTTTTATCAAATCGTTCGCGTAGGCGATGGAATGGATTTTATCTTTTCGTTGTTCGAAACTACGATCGATGTCCTCGATCAGTGTTTCCATCTCTTCGAAAAAAGCGATGGATTGGGGGTGATCTTTTTTCTGCTCCTGTAAATAAGCGATCGTTTCATGACCGAACGTCACATAGTCATCGATTCGGCGTCGAATGTGAGAGATAAACGCAAAAACGTCGTCCAGACCTTTCTCGACAACGGTTCGTTTCTGCTTCTGCTGTTTTTGTTCGTAGATGGGATTTAACAGATCGCGAGTCGCGCAGGTCGGTCTTCCCTTGTATGAGGTATGCTGCCCCTCCACATCCAGAATGTATTGGCAAGGACCCACCCCCAATGTCTCCCGCACAATATCCACCAGGGCGAATTGATTCAGCGGCGTTGCTTTTACGCGGTTGAGGGGATAGAAAATCGCCGGTCCTGCAAATTGAACCTCTTTCCCTTTTAAGGGCTGTAGGTATCCCCGATTGCGGTTGTCCGTCCAGCAGGGATATGGAAATATCCCCAAGACCGTCGTCCAGCGATCGCGGGTTTTCGTCCGCAGCCAATCGCTTTGGCCGAAGGAAGCGGGATTGTTAAACCAGTCGTCTTTATAGTAACTGCCGTCTTCCAATTGAGAGAGCATTTCCCAACTGTCGATCAACCGGTTGGCGAGCGTCCAATCCACTCTCCATTGTCCGGGAAAAGGGATTTTCCAATCATCCAGCGGTATGATTTTTCCCGCGTCGTCTTTGGCGATCTCTCGTTGATGCCAGATTCCCGGTTCATCCAGCACCGTTACCCAGACGCCGCCCTCGCCGCCGAAGCCGAATTCAGAATCGGTAATCATGCGGCCGTCTCCATCGCCCGATAGAGAGACAGAGACGTCCTGATCTCGTTGAGAACAGATGGTCAACAGAATGGCGTCTCCATTTCCGAGCATTTGCATCATGAAATTCTCGCCCGGCAACTCAACGTTCTTCACTGGAATTTGACGAGCGTCGATGACAATATCGTCGGCGAAGAAATCGGGCAGCACGGCAAAACGGCTGGAAGACGTCACTCGTAAAGTTTTCACACCTTCACCAGGCTGAGTATTCACATAAACCTGCCCTACGTTCAATGTGAATCGAAGGCTTCGCAGTTGATTATTGGAGGACTGAAACGCGGCCTCCAAGGAAACTGTATTGAGATTATTTTCCAGAATTTTGATGGCGCCCTGTTGCATCGATTCGCCGCCGACGCCCGGCGCAAGCGACGCCCTTGCCATGAAACCGTCCGGCGACTTTGAATAGAGTTCTGCACCCGAACCTTTCGAACGCAATACAACTGCCAACCGGTCGTTCATGAAGACCGCATCTCCCTGAAAGGCGTGATCGACGACATCTTCAGAAATCATCGTCCATCCCGTTTTTTGATCGATCAGCGAGCCGGGAAGCGGTTTCGTCGACAAGGTTCTGGTATCGTAAAGGATGGTGAAAGGGGAAGAATCATTATCTTGCGCATAAACCTGCGACGCCAGCATGCCACAAAAAAACAAGGCCATAAAACAATTTCTTATGGTTCGATACGATTTCATTTTTTCCTCCAATAGAGTAACCATTCAAAGATCATGCGTTTTGAAGCATTTGTTCAGTTCGAATTCGAATTTTATTCAAGAAATCGGTTAACGCGGGGCGATCGCCCGCCGCCATGATGCATAATTGCCTTAACCATCGCGTTTTCATTCTGCATCTGGAAAGGGCGCTATTCCCTCTCGCCGCAACGGAGCGGATTCCTGCACAGTGAGCCTGACACGCCGGATAAGCGTTCTCCCGTCCGATGAGTTCGATGATTTTCTCCGCCATCCGATCCACGGATTCGCTTTGTTGCACGGCGCTCTGTTCGAGAGCGATGCATTGTTCGATCCCTTCAAGCACATCCAAGAGTCTCTGGATCTCGCCGGACGCATCCGGCTTGTCCTGCATTTCCTGGGAGCACAACACTTTCAATTCGCTGGCAAAAACATTGTATTGCTGGAGGCGTTTCTGTGTCTGCGCCATAAGGGCGGACATGGCTTCGAATTGGTCGCGGATTTGATTCTGCGATCGTTTTTCCCGATTGCGTTCGAATTGCTTTTCCACCCACTCGGTCACCAGATCGGGCGTGGGATGATCGTCGCTGGCCAATCCCTCCGCATCGAGAATATACTGACAGGGGCCGACGCCCAACGTGTTTTTCATGACGTCGATCGGACAAAACACCGTCAGGGGCGTAGTCCTATCCCGATCGAAGGCGTATATCAAAAGCGGCTTCGATTGAGGGGTTTTAAGAAACTCTTCCGTCCAGGGTTGCGAAATCGCCTGTACTCCCTGGTTTAAACGATTGACGCGCCATTGCGCGGAAAAAGGCGGCGTCCAGTCAGGCGCATCATTCTGCGTTTTCCAGGCGAACCAGATATTCTTCTTTTCAAGCAAAGCCGTCCAGATTTTTTGATCGGGCTGACATTGAATTTCTGTTGCGCCGATCGTTTGTTTTCCGTTGGCTTGATTGAAGGAAAGGCGCACCGTTTGGTCGGAGGCCTGCCAGACGCACATCATGAGAGCGTCTCCATTCCCAAGCGCATTCAGAAAATATTTTTCAACAGGCAGCAATACGGCGTCTCTCCGCCAAGAATCAGCGGAAAATATCATGTCGTCGCCAAAGTAATCGGGAACGATGCTATAGTGAATTTCACCCTGAATCCGTAATTTCTCCGCCTTTTGTCCTGGATGGATTTCTATAGTCGATTCACCGGTCGTAAGACGAAATCCCATATCCAGCGCATCCTTGTCGGAGCCAAAAACCGCATTTAATTGCGCCGCGCCGGGATTGTTCTCGGCGATGGCTAAAGAGGATAGTTTTACAGATTCTAATTGCTCCTTGGCGAGCGGTGCGAGCACGGCTCGCAAAACGGGTTGATTCAGCATCAAGGAATAGAGTTCCGCTCCAGTTCCCATCTTTCGGAGGATCACCAGGATTTTGTCATTGGATAAAACCGCGTCCCCTTTAAACGCATGCGTAACATCATCCTCCTCCAAACGCATCCATCCTGTCATTGCGGCGATCGCTTCGGCGGACAGCGCTTCGGGTGAAGGAGCGCCTGTATCCCATAGGTATGCAAAAGGAACCTTCTCAGGAATGCCCGATTGAATATTTTGTGCAAACGCGTAGTGCGGTAAAAATAGCGCCAACACCGCAAGCGGTAATAGTTGACAAGTGATCGGGTGGAATCGTTTGACCATCTTTTATCATCCTATCCAAGTTAGATCGTTATTTCCAATCGGGATTCATATCCGAACCGCCTTCGGTTAGAGGTACGGGCGTTCCTCCGGTTGCAGGAATCAGATAGAGTTCCCACGGCCCCTGTTCCGACATCCCCTGACAATAAACCAGATGCTTGCCATCCGGACTCCATCGCCCATAACGTTGAATGCCCCCATAATAGGTAATTAGGCGATTTTTTTTGCCATCTGGCTGAATCATGCAGATATGCGTTTCGGTTTCGTAGACCAACAGATTTCCATTTGGAGACCAGTGTGGTTCACAGGCCCCTTTTTGGTCGTATATTTTCACAGGCTCTCCGCCGATTGTGGGAACGTAATAGAGTTCGTTCCGGTTTTCTCGCAGGCGAGCGAAGGCAATATACTGACTGTCTGGACTCCATGCGCCGCCGGAACAATCCGTCCAATCCTTGGGAGTAACTATTTTCTCTTCTTGATTCGATAAATCGCGAATTCGAATGGCGCCCTGTCGACGAAACACGATTCGTTGACCGTCGGGCGACCACTCCGCCTGGTCTCCGTCACAAATCCGTTCCAGGTCAGAACCATCGACGGACATCCTCCAAACTCCAATTTTTCCGCCGCGCGTCGAACTAAACAAAATAGAATTCCCATCGGGATGAAAGCACGGATCGACGTCATTGGCGTCCGTTTCGTCTTTCGTCAATGGATGCTGTTCCGATCCATCCGCCTGCATCATCCAGATGCGCCAAGCACCGGAACGGTCGCTGGAAAATACAATTCGTCCCTTACCGCCGCCCTTCAACTCTTCTCCCATAGGAGATGACGGCGATAAACCATAAAGCGCCGACGCGAGCAACAAAAACAATATTATTAATTTTCTGTTCATATCCAGATTCCTTCGTTCTCTGGCGGCTAAATCTCTAAAAAAGTTGAAAACAATCCAATTCAATATAAAAACCTCTTTTTGTAACCTAACGAAGTTTCCGCTCATTGTCGAGATATCATCATTTGGATTCCCCCAAGATTTTTCTTCTATAATTTTCCAGTTGGCATGTCTTGTTTCTGTAAATGCCATGTGAGAACATTTGATTTAATCTTCTCGAATAGGAGAACCCTGCAATGTCTAAGTATTTTTTGTTGATTGGATTGCTGTTACTCATACCAGCGATTTGGGCTTCCGATGAAAAACCGCCCGAGAGCATCATGAAAGAGAGCAAAGCGGTGCTCGAACAACTCGCTTCTCTCCCCTACCGAATCGTTTACGAAACCTACGAAAACAACAATTGGGAATTGTATTCCATCAAAGCCGATGGATCGGATCCTATAAATCTGACCGACACTCCGAACGTTCATGAAATGTACCCGCATGTATCGCCCGACGGTTCAAAAATATGCTTCGTTTCGGATAAAACAAGTAACGATATAACCATCCGTTGCGTCTATTATATGAACGTAGACGGTTCGAATCGCACATTAGTCGCCGAACGATCGCGCCAGCCCTGCTGGAGTCCGGACGGAAAAACAATCGCCTATCTCCACAGCGAATACGATCGTTTGCAAACCAACGATTACGCCACCAAAGGAATTGCGTTTTACGATCTGGCTTCTAAGCGGCATCGCGAGCACCCCAACAATGAAAAAATCCATCATTTGTACAATCTATGTTGGGCGAAAAACGGCCGCTGGTTTGTCGCAACGGTCCACGGCGGCATGGGATACTCGCACACGAATCTCGCAATTGAAGTGGATGGGATGCACATCTACGATCTCGGCATCGGCGGATGCCGGCCGGACCTGAACCCGGATGGAAAGAGAATCGCCTGGGGAGAAACCGACAACATTATCTCCGTCGCAGATATCGATTTTGACGCCGACGTCCCCACAGTCAGCAACATCAAACATCCCATCGTGGATGATAAACACGTCTACCACGTCGACTGGTCTCCCGATGGAAAATACCTCTGTTACAGCCGGGGAGTCGGCGGATTATTCCAGAAGAACGGACCAGGTACCAATCGCGGAATCGCGGAACTTGTCGGCGTTCGTGGAATCTGGTCGCTTTGCGTTACACCCTCATCAGGCGGCGGCGATTACACGCAGGTCACCAAAGAAGGCATCACCACAAAAGAAGCGGACTGGTACATTCCAGCCAAATTAGACCAGCCAAATTAGACAGATCCTGTAAGAGGAGGCTGTATTTCTTGAAAATTCCAACCATTTCACTATTGTGCCCGCTTTGTCTGATCGCTTTGTTCCTGCAGAACTGCGGCGGCGGCGCTTCCGAACAATTCAAAACCCACGAAATTCAAACATCGTCGGGAATCGCGATGGTGCTTATCCATGGCGGTGAATTCGTCATGGGATCGGATCAAGGAAACGAAGATGAAGCGCCCACCCATACGGTATCCATTACCGACTTCGCTATGGATAAATACGAAGTCAATCAGGAACGCTTCGAACATTTCATGATGGCGGCTCCCTCGCATTTCAAGGGGCAGGCCAATCCCGTCGAACAAGTCCGCTGGTCGGACGCCGCCATGTTTTGTAACAATCGTTCGCGAGAGGAAGGCCTTAAACCGTGTTACGACGAAGTGACGTTCGTTTGCGATTTCAACGCAAATGGATACCGTTTGCCCACCGAAGCGGAATGGGAATACGCCTGCCGCGCCGGATCGAAAACCGATTATTCATTTGGAGGCGATCCACAACTCTTGACCTCCTTCGCTTGGTTCAACCAGAATTCCAATGGAAAGACGTTCCAAAGCGGCGCCAAGAAGCCCAATGCCTGGGGTTTGTACGATCTATACGGCAACGTGCTGGAATGGTGCAACGATGTATACAGCAAGGCATACTACGCCGACAATCCCGCGCTAGATCCTCGTGGACCGGACGAAGGAAAGGAACGGGTGCTCCGGGGCGGAGCCTGGAATTCCACGGCGGATGCCTGCCGTTCGTCTTATCGAATGTCCGACGTTCCTGGAATCACCGACGCCTGCTTCGCACGGGACACATACGGTTTCCGGTGCGTGAGGAAACTATCGGATAAGGAATTGATATCCCTGCAATCCAATTGAAAGGATCGTCGCCCTTCATCTTCGCATGAATGGCATGGTGTAATCGTTTATGCTGTTTCATACATGGCCTTTTGTACTTTTTTTCCTTGTTTTTTATCCCGTTTTCCTTGCTGTTCGAAAAACCCGGTTTTGCATGATCTGGTTGCTGATCGCCTCTTATGTGTTTTACGGATGGTGGAATCCTCTCTATCTGGGCCTGATCGTCTATTCCACCCTGTTGGACTATTTGGCCGTCAACCGCATGTCGGTCAGCCCGAGACGCTTAATGTGGCTGATGTTCAGCATCATTAACAATCTTGGCCTGCTGGGATTCTTCAAGTACGGGAAATTCGCCACGGAAAATATTAACGCCGTTCTCTCCACGCTCCATTTCACCTATCAGTTGCCCATGCCCGATGTGCTGCTCCCGGTCGGTATCTCTTTCTACACATTTCAATCGATGAGTTACACCATCGATTACTATCGCGGCGAGATTGATCGCGAAACGAGTTTCATTCGATTCGCCACCTTCGTTTCTTTGTTTCCGCAACTGGTCGCCGGACCAATCGAAAGAGCCAAGAATCTGCTTCCTCAACTGAATGTTGCTCCCCCCATTACGCGGGAGGATATCAGCGACGGCGTTTCACTGTTCGTTCTTGGATTGTTCAAAAAAGTGGCTTTGGCCAATTATCTGGCTATCTATGCAGACCGGATATACGCATCCCCGTCATTCTATGCCTCTCCCGCACTTTTGATGGGAACCTTCGCCTTCGCCTGGCAGATTTATTTTGACTTCAGCGGATATACGGATATGGCGCGCGGAGTTGCCAGAATGATGGGATATCGCCTGATGCTCAATTTCAACAATCCCTACCTCGCCATGGGAATCGGCGATTTCTGGGCGCGCTGGCACATCAGCCTATCCACTTGGTTCAGGGATTATGTGTATATCCCGCTGGGCGGCAACCGTCATGGAACCTATCAAACCTATCGCAATATCTTTCTGACCATGGTGATTTCCGGCTTGTGGCACGGCGCCGCCTGGACGTTTGTTATCTGGGGAGCCCTGCACGCCATCGGTACCCTACTTACCCGCGCCATGGAGCGTAACGCATGGTATAAAACAAGCGTTCCCCGCTGGTTCAAACAGATGTGGGTTTTCATCTTCGTATGCTTCACCTGGATTTTCTTCCGCTCTGAAAGTCTGTCGGACGCCTGGTTGATCGTCCATCGGATTTTCGCTACCGGCTGGATGGACCCCGCCTTCCCCTTAGCGGCGCTCACCCTGATTCTTTGCATTTGGATTTACCAGCATCTCTATGAATCGCAATGGAAGAACGTTCTTCAGTTATCTGCAGTCAGAGTTTCTCTGGTTGTGTTTATGATTCTTTATATCTGCATGTTTACCGGTTCTGCAGAAAAAGCGTTTATTTACTTTCAGTTCTAAGTCAGTTCCATAAAATGAGTGAACTATGAATTCAATACTAAACGAAACCATATCTCTTCCGTCAGAAATTTTCGACGTTCCCTATGGATCTCAATTCATCCGTCTTTCCTGGAGGGAATTGTTGATTGCCACCATCGCGATTTTAATTCTGTGCATCAGTATTCCCCCAATCTGGAGCCAGTTCGAACCGATTCAGTTCGGTCCAGATTACCGCATCCCCTACCGGGAAAGCAACGATTACTGGCTTTACGAACGATACTGCAATTCACAAAATTCAAATGGAGAAATCCGTGTCGTCGGCGATTCCGTCGTCTGGGGAGAATACGTTAGTCCGGACCAAACTCTTTCCCATTGCCTAAGTGAAACAACAGGCTCCCCTTTTTGCAACATGGGTGTGAACGGAACTCATCCGCTTGCTTTGGAGGGGCTTCTTCAGTATTACTCGAAATTCAACGCTGGAGAAAAAGTGATATTGCATTTCAATCCGCTATGGATCAGTTCGCCGCGTCACGACCTGCAGATTACGAAGGAGTTCGCGTTCAACCACCCAAAACTGGTTCCGCAATTCGACGTTCAAATCCCCTGCTATCGCGCTGATTTTTCGGATCGATTCAGCATTGTCTTCGAACGAACGGTACCCTTTATGCGTTGGGTAAATCATCTCCGCGTAGCCTACTTCAATAATTTGGATTTTCCCTCCTGGTCGATCGAACATCCCTACACCGACCCGTTCATTGAGAACATCGATATTTTTGAGCCAAGCCGACAACTCCGTCATAATCCGATACCGTGGACGGAAAGCGGCATTCAAAAACAGGATTTTGATTGGATTAATCTGCAAACCTCTTTGCAATGGGCGGCTTTCAAACGGACCGTTACTAGACTGCGTGAACAGGAAGTTTCCGTTGTTGTATTCGTCGGTCCATTCAACGAACATCTTCTCACTGAATCCAGTTTGCATACGTATCAAAAACTGATATCGGAAATTAGTAGTGAATTGTCGGATGAAAACATTCCTTTCTGGATTCCCGAAGCGTTGCCCAGTTCCTTATATGCAGATTCAAGCCATCCCCTCCATGAAGGATATAACATGATGGCTCAACACATGATGCAAAACAAATTGTTCCAACAATGGATTCAAAGAGAAGGATAATACCATACGTGCCTGTCAAGCCAAAATAAGATCGGCTCATTAATCTAGTGAGTTAAACCGGTCTAACAAAGCACCGGTTATGTATATCTCGTACACCTCTTTTGCAAACGTATACCTGGATCACTAACTCATGGTTCTCGAACGGCTTAAGATTCGCATCATTTCGAGATGTAACAATAGTACAACAATTGGTCGTTCAAATCTAATAAATAAAATATCAAACAGGTATTGATCAATAATAAAACGCCCTCGCATTTCGACTTCTCTTACATGGTTTGGAGCATTTCTTTTAGCCTCAATCCTGTCGACATTCAATCTTGAACGGATTGTGCGAGTTTGGAAAAATGTTTCAAACGATTTGCGCAGTTAGCGGACTGGCAAGAGCGATCATGTATCGATTATCGACAGCATTGTATATTACAGAAACAACTCTCGCACGCGCAGCGGGATCAAAAAAGTAGGACCGCCGCTGTATCCGATTTCAATGGCCGCATCGATAGGCTCCCCTTGAGCTGATATACGTTGAGCCAACGCCATTTCATCATTTTTCCGTCTCGCC
>JAFGTC010000122.1 GCA_016934335.1 Candidatus Omnitrophota bacterium
AAGGGAGTGCGCATTTTATACGGCAAGCGCTATCAGGACAAAGACGGGCAGTGGAAGACGAGTACGAGCTTTGCGCCCAATGAGATCCACACGGCCATGTATGTCTTACAGCGAGTGGATGCCTATTTGGCCCAGCGCTCAAGCGTTCGACAACGGAACCGGCCGCGGGCGCCGCGCAGCGCTCACCCTGCTGCCGGGCCTGATCCGGAAGCGTATTATGCAGAGATGCAGGGCGATGAGTTTTTAGAGATCATTTGAATGCGGAGGTGAATAATATGACCATGCCACTACCCCATAAGCGATGCGCCCAATGGAATTGCGACGATGATCTCGAGCCTGTGAGAGACTGGGTGTCGCGCGAGTTCGATTTCATTCCCTGCGCCGCCGTCCAAAGCCTCTACGATACGGGCCGTGATATTGTCAAACGCCTTGATATGCAGCAAGACAGCGATCTATTGTACTTTTTTCCTGTCGAGCAAGGCACGCTGTATCATCCACGCGATCAGGCGCTCGCGAAGTCGATTCGCACGCATCTGCGCACGATTGCGCAATGTGGATTTCATCTCTTTGAATCGGAGCATTTCGGTTTGTTGCTCTGGTTCGAGGACGCCCATCCTGCCTTATTTGCGCAGCAATGGGAGCGGCTCCAGGAGATTCTCTACACCATAGAGTTATAATTTTTTTCTTTCTTTATTTTTTCAGTTTCAAAACAATATATGCATCGATCGCCGCAGAAACGGATATTTTTCAAAAGCATCGTTTAGAGTGCGAATGCGCTTTGCTCCCGTAAATCGCGTAAATAAAGGTTAAAAGAACACGCATGTCGCTTTCGAGATTCCAAGCCCTATCCATGGCTTTAGAAAGCCGTCATGTCTGCCTTTGAATTAAGAGAAGGCTTTTCTCCCATGACGTCAATGTAGAAACAGAACGTCATTAAGCCACTACAAAATCCCCAAAAAACCGAGCGGATACATCCGTTGCAGATATATCCGCTCGACCGAGGCAAATCACTAACGCGAAGAGTCTTACTTAGATTTCAGAGATCGCTTTTTGTTGACTAAGCGTTCCAGACCGAGAAGAATGCCTTCGAGGCCATGTCGCTGATTGACAACGCGGCAATGATCGCGTGGAATTTCGATATATAAATGAGAGTCTCTCCGGAAGAGAAAACACCGAAAATTAAGTTGATGCTCCCGAAGCCCCGTCACAAGTAAGACAAAATACCAGTCCGGATTGTAATCAGGATGATTGACAACGACGTGATATCCGCGAATATCCGGTCCACTCAACATCTTCGATCCATTGCAATGATGAGAATGCCAGGCGCCCAAATGCTCAATCGATGGATCGAAGCGCTCCAACACGCGAAACACGTTATATTGGTAGAAGCGGTCGGGATGAAGATGAGCGGAAGAATGATCTTTCATGGGTCCGGAATCGATATACGATAGAATCTGCAGTGTACAGACGTCAACATGGTTCTGGACGCGCCCAATGAAAATGCCGCCTTCCTCCTGATCGGAACTAAGGACTTGCTTTTTCATTCTGGTGAATACCGGGCGATAAATTTCGATTTGTAATTTTTTATGGAATTTACTTGTCGTCATGATGAGCCTCCTGTCCGTCCGAATTGAGATACGTACAGAGACATCCTTTTTGAGGAGCAAGCTGGATAAAGCGAGATTCAAAATGATGATGGAAGATCGTTTGAAAGGGTCGATTGGCGAAAATAATCCAGTTTCCCTGGATGGGAGGGATGTGCGTCTTGAAAGGTTCGACGAGCAAGGATAAAGCGACTCGAGCATGGATGGTCGCGATCATGGAGATATCCATAGCCAAACCGGATGCGCGGAATTGATGGTCGTCCAAGCCATAAATCCGTTCTTTCTCCTCTGACGTCAGTTCAACTTGGTCGTCAGTCAGAACAAGGTTGTTTTGATTGGCAAATTGAGTCATACAACGATAACAGCCGGTTCGTCCGGGGCGATAAGAAAAGATTTCCCCGCCGAATCCGGTGCGGAAGACAAGTCCTGACACAAAAGGTTTTTGCGCTTTAAGGCAGGCGTCGTTGATGAACTCCCTCGCCGGCAAACTGTCGACATTCATTAAAACCAGGTTGGTCTGGGAAAGAGACGCATGAAAATGAGAGGAAAATTCGACTCGTTCCTGGTAAGCCTGGACCTGGGCTTGGGGATTGTGATCGAGAATCCATTCTTTTTCCAATTGAACCTTCGACTTTCCCAAATCCCGCCGAGAGTGACGTACTTTGACCAAATCGACCGGCTCGAGAATATCGTCATCATACAAATGCCAATTTTTAACGCCTGCCATGGTCAACAAGTCACAGACGGGAAGGCCGCCGCTGCCTAAACCGACGGCCGTGACATGAATATGTTCCAGTTGAGATGGATTCAGAAGGTATCGAGTTCGATCGAAATCCAATTGAGGCTGTGATTGTGAATTGCGGTTCATTTCGACCTCCCCGGCCAAGATTTTTCTTGCTTCCATTCATCATATTTGTTCAGCCAAATAGCCGATTTGGCAAGAAGCACTGCAAGCGAAAATATGGAAGTCCAAATGTAAATACAACAAATTTCCTGTCCAATGAAAAAATGAGGAGGGGAATCGCTGATTTTTGGGCTGTCAATATAAACAGACGGTTTTCCATAGGGATAGTTGGGAGGGATCTCTACGTGAATCCAATAAAGATTTCCCCAATTTGTCTTAAGAACGCCATGCAACGAGGGCATTTGATCGTTATTCTCAAGGAAATAGAATCCTGGGAACCATCTTTGCAATTTCTCACGTTCTACGTCAAATCTCTGTCGAAGCAAGTCGCGTCCAGTAAATAGAGCGTCTTTTTCAACGCCCAATGCAATTTTTTGATACTCGCCGTGCATATCCATGATAGCCAGGTTTCTTAAGTTCCCATTAGATTCGTTATGAAGCTGGCCTTTCTCATTGACCAAAATTATCGTCTTAGGATTTATTTTCTGCGATTCGAACAACTCTACCGCTTCAGTTTCCAGAGGGTTTCTCCTGTTTAGCGTGCCAGGAAGCGTGGGGAAAATACGGTTTTCACTTGGAAGAATGTTCCTCATTAAAAGACGAATATCATCCTGATTAACCATGATTGCTCTCCTTCAGATTAAATTTGTTTATTCACTTATAGAGTCAGGAATGAGAGTTTTGATCAAAATGAATGAGCGCATTTTGGGAATAAAAAATGGTACAAAATAAAGAGAAGAGGCGCATCTATATCGTAAGTGAAAGGTTGAAAGATAGATATAGATAGAATTAGGAGTGCAATTCAAAGAGAACAATCCTTAAAAAAAATACCATCGTGTCCGATCATCATTCTGCGTTGTTCATGGTTGTCAGCAATACAAAAGGGCGCAATGCCATAATATTCACCCCCTATAATTTGCGCCGCAGACCATAGCGGAACAAAAAAATCTCATTCGCATTGAAGTAAAATTGATGGATGGATTTACAAAATCGATAGATGGCGTCCCGCCGGGCAATACAGGAGTTAGAGATTCTAACTCCCGGCGTCGAATCCGCTCCCCTATGATGCTGTAGTGAAAATTAACGCATGAGAATAGCGAGCGAGGACGAATCCTCGACTCGCCCGATCGAACAATAAGACTAGAGAGGAACATCAAAACCGTTCCTTGCGAAACCACAATCCCCATGCGATGAGGATGAGCAAGAGAGCGCCCAGCGGGTGCTCAATCACCCAGCACTCCAAATCCCGGAAGATCTCTACGAGTGGTTTGCTGTCCATAGGCCGCCTCACCTCCTTTCGGGTCGGGAGAATATCTTTGCGGCTCGGCAGTGGTGTGGAAAAGGGACTGATCTTGGGCCCCTCCGAGCCGCAACAGATGAAACTCTCTGGGATCTACGACCACTTCGGTCGCATAACGCATGACGCCGTCCTTTTCAAACGAACTGGTGACAATGCGGCCTCGCACTTCCACAGGCTTTCCTTTGCCCTGTGCGATGAGCAGCGAGCGCAATTTTTCCGGCGCTCGAAACAGTACGCACGGGACGAATTCCGTCCGGGGAGCATTGGTTTTCGCTTCGTAGCCGGACTGGCAGGCGAGGGTGAATTTGAGCGTTTCATGTTCACGCCCAAACACAACCGCGTTCTGCGCCAGCCGGCCCGAGAGAGCAACGGTATTCATGTCCTATCACCTCCATATAGGTTTGCTCCTTGGCTTATCGTTCCGATCGATGTCTTATCGACACGAAACATCGGGAGTTGCCTGCACCTATATAAATCTTCCGCTTGATGCGGGCGGTGAAAAGATGCTTCCTGCATTGACCCTATTTGCATGAAGGCAAAATGAGAAAAAATGATTGAAAAATTGACAGATTTGATTGCAAAGGCAGCCATCCACACTGCGCAAAAACGGAAGCGCCCAAAATTCTCTGGGCAACGCAGTGTGGATGACAAAAAAGAGAAGAAAATACTCCCTGCCAGCGGATGCCAATTGATAAAAAAATCCGTCTTTATGCGAGTCCTGATGATGATTTTGGTGAAGAGCCATGCCGTGTGATCGCGGGGAAAATAACGCTTTCACATCAAGGCAAAAGTGAATAAATCAATCATTCTCTTTCTGATCCCAATCTTTTGAAAAAAATTGAT
>JAFGTC010000123.1 GCA_016934335.1 Candidatus Omnitrophota bacterium
CCCCGGGTGCTGTTTCTCAACGCCTGCAGTTCTTCCAGCCGGGGCCGCTATTCGTCCGGCTTCGCCGCGGGGCTGCACGATCTGGGCATGTGCGTGCTGGGCTATCACTCCGACATCTACGACGACGACAAGCCCCTGATCGCCGCCGACAGTTTTTATCGCTCGCTGTGCGTCGATCAATCCCTGCAAAATCCGCAATTGGATCCCAACGTCATCACCGCCATCGGCGCGGCGCGGCGGCGCCTGCGCGATCAGGGCGAAACAGCCAAGCCCGCCTGGGGCAGCCTGCGCGCCTACCTCCCCTCCGAAATCTCTTTCACCGTCCGGGGACGAGGAATCGTAGAGCGCAGCCTCCAGCATCTCTATTCGCGCTTCGCCCAATGGATGAATCCCCTCGACTACACCGACCATCTATCCATAGGATTCCAGTTCGCCGTCCTCTTCGGCGTTCTGATGGGATTCATCAACCTGGCCTTCATCTTTCCCGAAACGCTGCTCGTTCGCCATTACACCTATCAGGAAATCGTCAGCGAAATTCTGCGCATCTTCCTGGTCGGGCCGCTTTCGTTCCTGGCCGCCGCCATCTTCTCGTCATTCCTCACCCTGCAGAATCACCGATTTCTCCGGCGCCGTTCGGGAAAAATCCCCCTGGGAACCTTGTTCAAGCATGTCGCAATTTCGCTCCCCGTACTGGCCTTGTCCGGGGCGGCCTTCTGCGCTCTTTTTACCTTCTCCTTCTCCCGGCTCGAACTGCTGACGGCCCAGATTACCGTCTTCTCCGGCCTGACTCAATTATCGATCGACGATTTCTGGTATAGATTGATCGGCGGGATCGGCGGAACCGTCTCTTTCTCCCTTCTTTTGGCCAGCGTCTTCTGCCTGCGCCGCAAAGAAACACTGCATTCCTACCGCACCTTTTACTGGGTTTCCGCCCTATATGGAGGGCTGTTTCTACTCTATCTCTGCCGCGTCTTCCACAGCGAGGAAATGTCCGTTTACCGAACCGGCGGCTGGATGCTCTTCATTCTCCTGAACATCGTCGCCTGCTCCTCCGTCGTGATTAAAACGCTCAAAGAAATTTCCTGGCGGGCCATGCAAAAAAGCGAACCTTCCACCCAATTATCCTGGCGCAAACTGCTGCCCTTGCTGGGCGGCGCCTTCCTGGTGGCGTTCTGCTTCTACCTGCTCGAAGAAGCGGTGCGCTTCGAACAGCATACCGTCCAGGCCGCCATCCTGCAGCGCAAGGCCTCCCTCGAAACCGGCGAGTTCAGCCCTCACATCGAAAAAATCCTCGAGCGCGCCCTGCGGCAGCGCGCCATCCACGAAATTCCCGATAGCGTCCTCGATGGGCATGAAGACATCGTCGCCGCCAAACAGGATTGGCTGCTCAGCCTGGTTTGCGCCGATTATCTTCTCTACCGCGCTCAGCAGCGCGACTCCAAAGACGCCCTCTCCAGCGACCTCGCTCGATGCCAGGAATTTTTATACACCGGCGAAATCCTCAACGCCGAAGTCAAATTCAAAGACTATTACTGCAACATCGCCGCCATGGTGGAAATGCTGAAAACCCGGGGCGAAAGCGACGAAGCCCGCCAGACCGGCTGCCAACTGGCGCTCGCCAACGCCCGCAAAGCCGTCGAAAAAGACGAGCGCAACTTCGCTTATCTCGACACCTTGGCCCGCGTTGAAGCCGAAATCGGAGAACAAAACAACGATCCGGATCTTCTGCGCCAGGCGGCCGGCCATGTCCGGAAAGCCCAGTGGCGGGCCTTCTTCCTGCGCAGCCCTAAAGCGGATGAGGTGCGCCGCTCCATCGACCAATTAGCCGAATCCATCCAACAGCGCATCCAGCGCATGGAAGAATCCCGCCAAAACTTCCCCCGGCGCATCTACCCCTGAAGCGCGCAGACGCCCCCACGCCCCCACGTCTACGACGCCCGCAAAAAGCCTTGCAGCATTTCCAGAATCGGCTTGGCCGCTTGGGCGACTTTTTTCAAAGTCTCTTCATCCGGAACAGGCAGTTTCAAATACGCCTCGCCCGTCTTTTCATCCCGTTGCACGAATCCGCCCGGCTTCGCCTCTTCCTTCGGCGACTGCAGCGCCCGCCCCAATTTCCCGAGAAACTCCATGCCGGTCGATGCCAGATCCATCCACGCTTCGGGCGCTTCCCGCTCCTCTCGCGCTGCGGCCTGATCCAAATCGAGTCCGCCGTCTTCTTCCGAAGGCGCCGGCGGCGGCGTCTCGGCGGCGGTCATGGGGCCGGACGCCGCCGTGGTCACCTTGTCCACCGTCTCCATGAATTTCTTGAGTTTCGACCCGCCTAGGAAGACCTCGTCCTCCCCACCGTCCAGCACCCCGGCGAACACGGATTTCTTGAAGGCCAGCACGTCCAGCATGCTGTGTTCGATTGTCCCCTGGGCGACAAAATGATACACCTGCACCAGCCTCTTTTGCCCCATGCGATGCACGCGCCCGATCCGCTGTTCGAGCACCGCCGGATTCCAGGGCTGATCCATATTCACGATCACCGACGAATTCTGCAGATTCAGCCCCACCCCGCCCGAGTCGGTCGACAGAAAAATCCGATTGTCCGGATCCTCCTGAAACGATTGAATGATTCGCCCGCGCTCTTGGCTGCTCAGCGAGCCGTGAAAGAACGCGTACCGCCTTTTCATCGCCTCCAGGCGCTCGATGATCAATTGGTGCATGCCGATCCATTGGCTGAACAGAACGACTTTGGCCTGCGGATCCTCCAGGACTTCCTCCAGAAGCTGCACCGCTTCATCCGCTTTAACTCCGTGATCGCTCTCCGAATCCAACAGAAAGGTGCTGTCGCAGGCCATGCGCATATTCTGCAAGGCGATCATTAAACGCCGTTGATCCTGCTCCGATAGAAACCGGAACCGCCTCCATTTCGCCACGATCTGAGCCACAATTTTCCGATTCTCTTCATGATACTCCATTTGCTTTTCCGTCATGGAAACGAAAAAATGCTTGTCGATGCGCTTCGGCAGTTCCTTCAAAACTTCATTCTTCGTGCGCCGGATGAGAATCGGCTTCAGGGTTTGAGAAATCGCAGACAAATTTTTGTATCCGATCACCTTTCCCGCTTCATCTACATGCTGATGGGCGTCCAAAAACCGGAACAGCGCCCCCAAATGGCTGTTGTCGACGAATTCCACAATCGAATGCAGTTCCTCCAGGCGATTCTCCAGCGGCGTCCCCGTCAAAACGAAGGCGAATTCCGACTCGAGCCGCTTGACGCTTTGCGCCCGGCGCGTCTTCCAATTTTTGATGCGCTGCGCTTCGTCCAGGATGATCAGATCCGGCTTCCACTCATTGATGATGTCTTTATCCCGGTGAATGACGTCGTAATGGATGATTTTATAAAAAGCGTCCGTCTCGAACGCCTCCTCCCGCTTGTGGATCGGCCCTTCCACGACATTCGCCGAACGATCGCTGAATCTCTGAATTTCCTGCTTCCATTGATGCTTCAACGAAGTCGGCGCCACAATCAAAACACGCTCCACGCCCGCCGTCCGGGCGAGAATTTCGGCGGCCGCGATGGCCTGCACCGTCTTTCCAAGCCCCATGTCGTCGCCGATCAAACAGCGGCCGCTTCGCGCGGCGAACAGGGCCCCCTCTTTCTGATAGGGATACAATTCGACTTTCAATAAATCCCGAAATTTCCTGCTGTCGGCGCCCTGCGGAAAAAGACGGTCGATTTTCTTCTTGCGCGCCTCGTCGTCGCGCCATTGCGCGATGTATTGAATGGCGTCCTCGTAGCAGCGCAGTTCGTGCCCATTATGCGGCGCATTCTTCAAAAACGTCTCAAAGCGCGCGCATCCCGCCAACCGGAGGGTTCCGTCATTCTTAAAGAACTTGGACGCGTATGTTTTTAACGCCGCCGGACATTCGCTTCCGGCTTGAAAGCGCACCTCGCGCTTGGCCCCGTATCGGAGATAGACTTCCGAATACGGCGGTTGAAAGCCTTCCCGAAACGCTTTTTTCGCGCCGCGCTTGCGCTCCAATTTCGTCAGCATGAACTCGATGTGCTTGCAAGTCCCCAAAGCATTGACGGCAAAATCGGGGCAGGAGCAATAGTTGTCTCCAGGCGCCTTTCCCCGAATCGCCACTCGATACGTCCGCTCGGTTTTGGGATTCGACACAAGAAATTCCGAGAAGATCGGTTCATTCCCGATGTTTTTCACTTGGAAATCCTGCTCCCGGCCGTATTCCCGCCGCAAAGCGATTTGCCATTCATCCAGCGTCATGTGAGACGGCTTCCGCGTCCGCGGCGTCTTTTTGACTTTCGTTTTTTTGATCGAACTTTTCGATTTTGTTTTTGGGGTGCGAGCCATAATTCTTTCCTCGTATTTCTATTCGTATATCCATTCATCCTCGTAAATCATTGATTTTACCATAACCCGCGCTGCCGTACGCCCCATGCGCAGATTCCGCCCAAAGTAAGTGGATATTACTTATTTTACGACGAATCTCATTAAAATCCGCCGGCGTCAGACCAACAAAAACCCAAAAGACGCGGCCGGTCTCTTCGAATTATGAACAAGTCGCATCGGATGCAATCCAATCGTGCAGCCTGAGGGGGGAGAGTTCCACTTCGAATCAATGCGCATCATTCCGCCGATCTCGATCATCCTCCCAAACTTAGATTGGGGAAGCCGTGATCGCCGCCGTATCGAACGATATCGCCTTTGCTATAAAGCCCATTGCTGACTGTGTAAATAATCTCCCACGAAATCGGAGCGTTTTGAGCCCGCTGCACCACCGGCCAGACTCCGCCGCTGTCCCATTTATCGGGGCCGAAGCTGCAAAGTCCGAATGCATCAGTGTGAATATTTTGAGCCCAGCTTTTCCCCCACCGTCCGCCGTAATTCACATAGGTGTAACTGGAATACGCCACAACTGAACTGTTCCAATTGCCTTCCCCCGTCTTAAAAAAAGGATCGGGAAAATTCACGCTGGACATATAAGCGACGGGAGTCGTCAGTTCCAACAGGGCTTTGACGATGTTCACATCGGTATGGACGCCGGATTTTTCTATATACTGGCTTAATTTCGGATACGGGTATTGGCTGTGATCGTTGCGATAAATCTCGCAAGCGTCCGCAACCGATCGCAACTCGCTTTGCACGCGAGCGATCTTCGCCCGAACCTGCGCATTCATAAAATTCGGTACGGCAATCGCCGCCAGGATCCCGATGATGGCCACTACGATCAAGAGTTCAATTAACGTGAAGCCTTTGCGCATATTCGTTCTCCTATCTTCGCCCTCTACGGCGCATCATAGCAAATCTACATTCTGAATTGAACTTTTGTCCGCTTGCCGCTCTTTGATTATAAACGATTATCTCTTCATCCGATGCGCAAAAATTCCGGATGCCGCCGCGATTCTTCCCCATCCCAGCGTTGCGGGATGCGAAGCCGCCCGGTAAAATAAACGTCACCACATAGGAAGGGATGATTGAATGCACGAAGCTGTTTTTAAGCCGCTCCCCAAGCAGGCCGGCAGACAAGGCGTGAAAGTCCATCTCACCGCCCGTCAAATCAAGACAATGGGCTGGACAAAATCGCTGCAGATTTCTTGGGCGATCGTCAAAGGCATGTTCATGACCTGGCGGCATTTATTCCGCAGACCGACGACATTCAACTATCCCAACCGGAAGCGCGCTCAGGCCCCCCGCTTCCGCGGCATTCACCGCCTCCAGCGTCATGACGACGGCTTGGAGCGCTGCGTCGGCTGCGGACTCTGCGCCGTTGTCTGCCCCTCCGACGCCATTTACCTCGAAGCGCGGGAAAACACCCCCGAACGCCGCGTCTCCCATGGCGAGCGCTACGCCAGCCTTTACCAGATCGACATGCTGCGGTGCATTTTCTGCGGCTTCTGTGAGGAAGCCTGTCCGGAAGACGCCATCATCCTCGGCGCCGACTGGGAGGCGGCCAGCGTGGATCGCCGTGATTTTGTCTACGCCAAAAGCCGCCTTCTGGCTCCCCTCGAACAAAAAGACCGCTTCCGCCGGGGAATGACCTGGCCCGATGAATCCCCCGAAACAACCCCCGCCTCCACCGACCTCCCCGAATACTACCAAAAACTCCAGAATAAACCCGCCTAAAATCTCAATGAACCGGCTTCAAAGCCATTAACTCGTTCACCAGTATATCAACATCCGTCGCCGGACAATCAGAACCGGTTTTCCGGTGATCTTCGCGAAGATGCTCGCAATGCTCAAGCGCTTGTTCAAGATAAGGATCCAACCTATCGAACTGCGCCTGCGCTTTATCATAACCAGGCAGGCGGTCAGGCTGATTTAATTCCCGGATAATCTCCTCGCATCGATTGAATGGTTTCGTCGTATAGATGAAATGCATCAAATACCAAAATTCGAAACAAGGTACGGACGCGGCGACAAACAACTTATTGTCGTTGGCTTTTTGAAGAGCTTCCTTGTAGGTGTGATGGTGGTCGCAATCGAAGACGCACCAGACTTGATCAAAGCGAAGCGCATCGCCTCTTCGGGTATTTTTCTCCGCTTGCTTTTTGCATCTAATGGCATAATCGACGACGCTGATAGGCGCCGAACCGCATTCTTTTCCGGCTATTTCAATCTGAGCGGCATGAATCTTCCACTGTTTCCTCAAGCCTTTAAAATAACCCGGTTCGGTCTTTTCCCCTTCGCAAACGATAAGAATCCGATCGCCGGTTAATTGAATTTTAGGCTTCTTGCGTATGAATGAACTTCCCGAACGGCCGCGATGTTTGGCCATTAGAATGTAAAATCCCCCAGAAACGGTATGGCGCCATACCGTCCCGCCAAATATCCTTTCTGCAGCGATTCGTCTTTTCGCGGTTTGAAATCGGTCAATGGATACAAAATGGTCGCCCCCGCGTCATTTTTCTCCGTAAACCAAATCTGATCGCGGCGAAGAATATCCTTGTTCAGTTGCGTCGTATCATGCGTCGTAAAAATCAATTGCGCATTTTTGGAATTCGATTGATTGTTGTGAAACATGCGAATAACATCCCGTACAAGCAGCGGATGCATCTTCGCGCCGATTTCATCAATGAAAATAGAATCGCCATCAATCAAGGAAACTAACAGAGGCCCTAATAAAGAGAAAATTTTCACCGTCCCGGCTGATTCTTCATCATTTTCAAAAAGGATATTCTCCCCTGTCTCTTTGTTTTGATGCATGCAACTCCATTGATATAAATCTTTATCAGACAATTGGTCTATCAATGCCTTTTTTAATTCTTCTGAAAAATCTGGCCCAAAATCGGATGAATCAAATTTAGTTTTTTTGATATGAATATCGGTGATGCCAAGATCGGCTTTTGATAATAAGCGGCAGATTTCTTTTCGAAGATCCTCAGAATCTTCGATCAAAGACGCCGTATATTGAGAAAAATCATTCAATCCGGAAAAATTGATAAAAACAAAACTATTTCGAAACCATTTATAGACTTGGCTGGCTTGTTCATGATTGAACTGCGCGGCTAGCGATAAAAACAATCCGTTCTCACGCGTCTTTTCCATTAGACTATCCTTCTCCCCTTTAAAACGCGAACTGCATTTCCATTCGTAGCCGTTCTTCTCCGAATCCCATTCGCGGTAAAACCATCGCTGAGGCGAACCCGACGGATAAGCCGTCAACCACTCCTCATTAACTTTCTTCTTATCCAGCACAAAACCGTACTGATACCGAATCCCTTCATGAATGAAAATCGCTTCAAATTCGCTGGGCTCTTTTTCGTTCTTGGAATGGAGGCGAAAGGGAACGGCGCCCGTCTCATCCCCGGGCTTGATTTCGGTCGCCGAGCGAACGACAAAATCGCGCATGAACTTTGCCGCTAAAAAAAAGTTGCTTTTCCCCGATGCATTGGCGCCATAGATGGCGGCGCTTTTGAGCAGTTTGATTTTCGAAAGCCCCGGCGCTTGAGGATCGATCAGATGATCCGGCAAAGATTTATCCCGGCTGGCGGCCGCCATGCTTAAAGTCTGCCGATCTTGAATGGATCGATAATTCTTGACCGAGAATTTGATTAACATTTGATATAAAACCCAATTTCTACCGCTTAAAAACGGAAAATCTGCATTTAATCAATAATTATTATAATCGAATCCACATATTTATCAAGTTAAAGTTTCCCATTTCCCGCCTAAAATCTCAACGCGATCCACCATCCCGCCAGCGCGATCAGCGCGATCAGCGAAATCGCCGCGCCCAATCGATGCGACTCGGGCGCGTAGATCATCTCGATCGTATGACGCCCCGGCGCCGCCCAAACGCCTCGGAAATAATAATCCAACCGCTGTATCGGCTGCCGCACGCCGTCCACATACGCCTTCCATCCGGGATAGTAAATCTCGCTCAGAAACACCATATCCCCCTGCTCGCTTTGCCCCGAAAGCCGAATGCGGCTCACATCGTCCTCCAGGATCGCCCACTCCCGGAAAGGCCTCTCCTCCCGCGATTCATCCGCCGTTTCCTCCCTTCTTTCCTCCAGCGTCTCCTCCATTTCGTCGACGGGATTCACCGGCTCGAACCGCCCCGCCTCTTCGCCGGTCTCCGTATGGCTGAGCGCCGGCCCGCCGGGGTATCGCGTAAAAACAACGGCGTCTTTCTCCTTGGCGAACGCTTCGATGCAGCGCGACGCCCCTTTGACCGCGACAAATGCATGCGAGATCCTCTTCCGCGCGTTCGAATCAGTCATGTTGAACAGCAGGGAGGAGCCGATTTCATGCAGACAATCCAGCGTCTCCGGCGTCATCAGGTCGGTCGCGTCGTCTCGAATGGCCCCTAAAATGAGGCGCCCGTCGGGAACCGAGCGGATAAAATCGCGCATTCGCTTATTCTCGGGCGACGCCGGCTTGATGAACGTTGGCGCCGCCGTCGAATCGTAATCGGCGAAAAGATCGAACGCCTCCCGATCGATGACCTCCCACGTTTCCGGATCGACAGTCGCCAGATTGTAGCCTCGCTGATTCAACGCATACTCGCGCCCTCCCAGACAAATAGCCGCCTGGTCGATCGTCCCGAAGGCGGTGGTTTTTTTGGGCGCCGAAAATATGCTGATCGGCATGGGAGCGTACAAAACATCCGTCGCCTGCGCAACGTCCCAATTCAAATCGTAGCGCAAAGGCGGCGTCAGGCCTTCCTTCATCTTCTTTTGCAGCGCATGCCATTTGTCCGCCTGAACCGTCGTCGCCAGCCACTCCGGCGCCGGCTTCGGACAAATGGTTCCTTCCATATAAATCGATTTTTCCGTCTGAAGAACCATCGCCTCCGTCGCCGAGAAAATCTCCAAGGCCGATCCGATCGGCCCTCCCTTGCGCCCGATGACGGCGTGCGCCAGCCGGTAGCGCCCCCGCGCATCCAACGATGCCCCGATGGCCCGCAGCGCTCCCAATCCCTCCGGCAGCAGCGAATTGGCGGCGTTGTCTCGCACTGCCGCGAACACGATCTTTCCGTCGGGAATCTTGTCAATAAACGCCTGCAGCCGTTGATGAATCCTATGCTCGGGATCGTCCAATCCCTTCATTAAATTAAAAATTTCCGCGTCTTCGATGATGCCGGCGTCGGGATCGGCGACCGCCAGGCAATAGCCTGCGCTCTCTTCCTCCGCGTCGAAATCGGCAAAATAATTCTTCCCGTCAACCACCAGAAAAGCGTTGGATTGCACCGCATTCGCCGAACAACTGGCCAGCAGAAACGGTCTGGGAAACAGTGCGCCGTCAGGCCGATCGAAATCCGCCTCCTCTCCCTCCGGCGCCTCGATCAGGCCGACTTGTTGAACCGGCAGCGATTGCAGTTTCATCAATTCCCGCTGCACGTCGGCGCCGGCGCGCAAAAAATCATTCACGGCGAAGGCGCGCGGCCAGGATCCCTCGATCCGATGCAAGCGCTTGGTTTCTCTCTCAAACACGGGCGGCAAATCGAGTATGTCCGTCAAAACCGTTTGGACTCCCAACAAACGGTAGAGCAACAGATTCGGCTTCTCCGGATCCTGCAGTTGAGTGTCTTCGCGCAGTTCCAAGTGAATCAACGGCGTGAGCGGCGATTGCCCGTCCACCTCATAGAAATTCTGCGCGGCGCCATGATAAAGCGTTCGCTCGCCCCCCGAGTTGAAATAGACTTTTGTCCGATGATTCCACGCCGAATCGCGCAGCTGCTTCACTTCCGCATCGATCCTGTATCCTCCCGCGCCCGGCGCCAATTCGAACGTCCGAAAATGAGTCCCCAAATCCACCCACCCGATCAACAGCGCGGCGAAGGCGAAAAATTTCGGCTGGATTTGTCTCCGCATCGCCAAATCAAACAGCAGTAAAAACGATCCCCCGAACAAAAGCAGCAGCAAAAACGATCGCAGCATCTCCTGCCGAACCGCCAGCCTCTCCCCGGCGGGAACCGCGTACTCTGCGCTCAATGCGACAAAAAGAAGCAAAGCGATCGCCAGGATGCCGGCGACTCCCACGATTTTCCAGAAGACGGGATTCAACGTACGATGCGCCTCCAGGGGATCTTTGGATAGTACATGATCGATCTCCCGACCCGCTGCCAGCGCCAGCGGCAGCCCCGCGAAAAAGATCCACCGGCTGGGCGCGCGCACCCAGGCCGCGCCCGGAACGAGCAGGTACGAAAGATCATAGGCAAATACATATTCACCCATCGAAAACAAAACGGAAATCGCAAAAACGCCGATCAAATATCGATCCAGCGCCTTGAGCCGGCCCCGCAGCGCAAAATGCAGCGCCAACAACAGCGGCGCCAGCCCCCAATAAAAAACCTCCGTCTGCGACCACGAGCTCATGACCTCCGGAAACAAGGCTTCCAACAACTCCGAAGGCGGCAGGGAAAACTCGCTGCTGCGCTGAAATACATCCGCCTTGGAGCGCTCTCCCTGTTGGATCAACTCCGCCGTCGGCGCATACTGAATCGCCGTCAGCGCGCCGGCTAACAGAAACACGCCCACAATCGGCGCCGCCCCGCGCCGCAGCCACTCCCTCCCCCCAATCGCGCGGGTTTGCACTTTTTCGGCGACGCCATAAATCAAACGTGCGGCGATCAACAGCGACAGATAAAGCGCCGATTGCGGATGTCCGGCAAAATAGGCCATGGCCAGCAGAACCGTCAGCCGAAATAAAAAACGGCCTCGCGACTCCCGAATCCAGCGCTCCGCCTGAAGAAGCAGCCACGGCAGCCACGCCAGAGTGAAAATCATATTGGTATGCTTTTTATGGGCGCATAGAAAGCCGCAGAACGTAAACGCCATGGCGGCGAACGCCGATCCCCAACTCGATATCCCTATATAGCGGCTATAGCGGTAAGCCCCCATTCCCGCGATAAAAAAATGCAATAACACCAGCCACTGCGTCGCCTGAAACGCCGCCTCGGGCGCGTTGCAAAAAGGCGCTGCAATCCAATTCAAGGGATAAAACAAGCCCGCTTCGCAATTGGCCAGCCCCGGCCAGCCCCCGAATTGATACGGATCCCACAACGGCGCCCGCCCCTCGAATATCTGGCGAAACAATCCCATGCGCGTTGGATAATCTTTGATCACTATATCGTCGGTGAAATGCATCCGGTCCGCCGGCGAAGGGATCCAAACTCGCCACCAAAACAGCAGGATGGCGGCGGCCAGGATCAGGGCGAACGCCCCGTACTCGCGCATCTTCTTCGATGGACTTGATGGAACAGGCTGGTTCATTGGCTTCTTGCATACTCCCTTGAAGAAAAAAATTATCCGCGTCGGAGACAAACAGATCATAGCATATCCGTCGTCTGTATAATGGGCTGCGACTCAAAAAAAAACGGGCGCCGCATCCGGATAAGCCTCCTGGGAACGCGCCACAAAAAAAGCCCCGGCGGATCATCGCCGGGGCTTCTGAATGAATGATGAAAAGATGTTTTACACAAAACGCATGGCGTTCTTTACGGCAAAACGGTTTATTTTGCTGAACGTAACCGGCGTGCAGGGGCCTTCTCCGGTGGCGAAGGCGATCGTGAACGCCGTGTCGCCTTCTCCGCCGTTGCCCAG
>JAFGTC010000124.1 GCA_016934335.1 Candidatus Omnitrophota bacterium
GAGCTTTTTCTCTTGAGCCTCTAGAGGGAGCGATTTGCTTCGCTCCCATTTCTAACTTACCTCATTATACAATCGCGTGAAATCCAATGCAACAGTTTTTTTGAATTTTTTTGGGGATAATCTGATAATATATTTGTGGTATCGAGTGTTTTTTTTGAACTGGAATAGTGTTGGATTTCACTTGAGTATATAGAAAGAATCAGAATTTGAAGCCTTTAAAACAGTTCAATGGGATCTATGATACTCGCGTTTTGGATAGACTTGACATTGCGGCTTCTGTAGTAATGAAAGATCGCCAATATGCGCGGCGTCAATCGAAAGGATACAGCGATCAAAGAAAACAATCGGGTGATTCGTTTGAAACCGATGTGTGCATGGAACAATAGATGATTGGAGTTAGATTGGAGCGCCAGTATTACGGGTGACAAAAACGATAACATTATGCAGACGGAAGAACAGATACGAGATAAAATTCGCAAAATCCAGGCGTTATTTGAAAGAGCGGGAACCGAGGGGGAGCGAATCGCCGCCGGCGCCGCTCTTCACCGCATGCAAAATAAACTGTCCGAAGTTGAACGTGAGGAGCAGCCCATTGAAATGAAATTTACTTTGGGAAATCCATGGTCGAGTCAATTGTTTTTGGCGTTATGTCGGCGTTATTCATTGAAGCCTTTCCGCTATCGAGGCCAACGAAGAACGACCGTGATGCTCCTCGTGAAAGAATCTTTCGTCGACGTAACTTTGTGGCCGGAATTTGAAGAACTGGATAAAGTCCTTATGGGGTATTTGAATTCCATCACAAACCGCCTCATCGCAGAGGAGATTTACGGAGAAGTGAAAGAGGCGGAAGAGAGATGAGGTTTTTCCGCCCTATTTTTACCGAATTTCAAACGGATCCGTTTGAAAATAAGCCTTGACCGCTTCCTCTGCTTGACCCTCTTTTCGATCTCCTCGATGAATCCATAGACGGTATTGGTTGGTATAGGTATTGTTGGGAGCGAAATCGAACGTGTCTTTGCCCGGCCAGGAAATCCCGATGTAGCCGTACGAATCGGACGAACGAATGGTCCAGCCCGGATTGGGATCGATGTTTTGCGGATGATTGATGAAGGTGACGCCCGACGCCGCCTCGCGGTTGTCGAATTGAGCGGAAAAATCGGTCCACGGGGAGCGTATCAAATCGCTGGTCGGTTGAATGCCGTCTCTATTGGCGACGACGGTATTTGTCCGGTTTTGCGCGGGGAAGCGAAAGTTGAGTCCGCCGTATCCTTTATAATCTTTGGGGCCGATCTGGATTGGTTCGAGCGGCGTCCAGGTGAATTTCAAATCGATCGTCTGGCCGATTTCGCCGGAATGCCATACTTTCAGTTCCATGAGTTCGGTCATGACTTTTCTATCGGTTGTGCACCAGCCGTTTTGAATGGTCAATGAGGCGTAAACCGGACCTGCTTGTTTGTCGAGGATTTTTTCGCAACGATTCCAAATGTCTTGAATATGCCACATATCATGTTGTTTGCCGTCGATGAAAACGCCCGGCCAGGCGAAATACAATCCGCGATGATGATAATGGTCTTTAGGGAAGTCTTCCGTTAAGGTTTCTCCATCCAGACCTTTCAAGGGATGGATATATGAGGAGCGGGCTCGATCCGCAGGGACGCCCTCGGGCGGTTGAATGACGCCGTAATGATATTGGAGAACAAGGCGGTCTCCTTCATACAAGGAGAGAGTCGTCTTGCCGTCGTCATCCCAGCGAAATGAATCGGCCAAGAGCGTCAGTCGCTTCACTTTTTGCAAACTGAATTCAGGGAGAGAGGCTTCCGAGGCAGGGATCAAAGCAGATCCCGTTTGACCATCCGCGCTGGTTTGGACGGGAAACAGAGAATTGTCTATCGGAGATCGCAAAATATATTGACCCGGCGATGGAATCTCAAACGCGACCGGCGTCTGAATCGAAGGTAGATTTGCGGTTTGGATCGGCGTTTGCTCCAACGAGGCGCAGTTTGATAAAAAAAGGATAGACAGAATAAAAATAGGATATAGATTGTATCGCTTCATTTTGGCTCCATGAATCGAATGGTTTGAATTTAAAATTCCTGATCTATTTTTTCATTTTTGGGATGCTATTTATAGTGATTCATTCGAGAAATTTCAATTTTTTATATGAAATGGCTTGATTTGATGACCTTTTCTCATGCAACCTATCCGTTCTTCTTTCCCCCCCACTCTTTTTTTGACATAATCTAATGATTCTTTATTTGTATATCATTTTCGGGATATGGGAAACATCTCTTGTTGGATAGGAGAATTGCATGTCTATCACCCCTTTGGATTACGCTGTATTTTTGGGATATTTCGTTTTTGTAATATCCATCGCACTGTGGGTTTCACGCAAGCCGAAGGATCATGAACGCACTTCGGAGGATTTTTTCCTGGCCGGCCGCGCGCTTCCATGGTGGATTATTGGAACGTCGCTGATCGCCTCCAATATCTCCGCCGAACAGATGATCGGCATGACCGGCTCCGCCTTCGCCGGCGGATTGGCTGTCGTTTCGTATGAGTGGATGGCGGCCGTTACTCTCATCATCGTCGCCAAATGGATGCTGCCCGTCTTCCTCAAAATGAAGATCTACAGCATGCCGCAGTATTTGGAAGAGCGATTCGACATGCGCGTCAGCATGGGCCTGGCTGTCTTTTGGCTGCTCGTTTATGTTTTTGTCAACCTGACTTCGGTTTCGTATTTGGGCGCATTAACCCTCAAAAACATAATCGGCCCCGACTTCACCGCTTTAACCGGCCTGGAATTCAAACTAATCTACGGCATCGTCGGGTTGTTCCTGGTTTCCTTCATCTATACCCTCACCGGCGGCTTGACGGCCGTGGCCTGGACGGACGTCATCCAAGTGAGCGTTCTCTTCATCGGCGGCCTGGCGGTCACTTATTTTGGATTGAACGCCATGAGCGACGGCGGTGGAGTCGCCGCCGGCTTCGCCAACCTGTGGAATCAAGCTCCCGAACATTTCCATACCGTCATGCCATGGGATCACATCCATTATCCCTGGATCGGAGTGTTTATCGGCGGCATGTGGGCGGCTAACTTGAGCTATTGGGGATGCAACCAATACATCACCCAGCGCGCATTGGCCGGAAAGAACCTCAAAGAAGCCCAGCATGGTTTGGTGTTCGCCGCGTTCCTGAAAGTGATTGTGCCTATCGTCGTTCTTCTTCCTGGAATCGTGGCCTATGCGTTGTACTCCGATTCGATTTCCCAATCTGATCAGGCCTACTCGATTTTGATCAGCAAGTTAGTGCCGGCCGGATTCACCGGTTTGATCGTGGCCGCCATCGTGGCCGCCATCATTTCTTCCTTGAACTCGATGGTCAACAGCACGGCCACGATTTTCACCATGGATATCTTCCGTAAAATCAATCCGCACGCCTCCGAACGACTGCTGGTTTTGATCGGCCGCATTACGTCGGTCGTAGTCGTCTGCATTGCGATTCCCATCGCGCCGTTTTTGGGCAATCTCGATCAGGCGTTTCAGTACATTCAAGAATACACAGGTATGGTTTCACCGGGCATCGTTGTGATTTTCTTCTTCGGCTTGTTCTGGAAGCGCGCGACTTCGGCGTCGGCGCTTTGGATGGCGATTTTAACGATTCCCGTATCCGCGGCGCTGAAATTCATCCCCATCTATCTCATCCCCGATACAATCCTGGGCCGCTTTTTGGATCCCTTCCTGAACCGCATGGGCGTGGCCATGCTGATCCTCTTTGTTGTGGGGTATTTCATCTCGATCATGACCGAGCATACTGTGCATGAAGAATATGACAAAATGGAAGAAAGCGTCTCATACAAGACCTCGACCATCTTCAAAGTCTGCTCGATTTTGATCATGGGCGTTCTCACCGCTTTGTATTTGACGTTCTTCTAAGAAAAAAAGAAAAGTAGAATCATAAAAATGGGGCGCACGTTAGTGCGCCCCATTCATGTTTAATCGATTTGTTGCAGTTAAAAAAACAACTTTTCGTTTTACCGTAATGTTCGAGCTTTACTTCATCCCCAGCCCGAGTTTCTCTTTACAATATTTCAAACTTTGCTCGAGATCGAATTTTTGTTGACGTTGCGCCAATTCAGTAGAGCGTTCGCCGGACGGGCGATCCGCCGGATGCTCGAAAGGCTTGCCTCTCTGCGCCATGGCGACAAAACGGGCGAATTGATCGGCTTTGGCTTTGGGAAACTGAGACCAGAATTCCGGTTTTAAATAGGGGAATTCCCGCTGCGCGCCGGAAATAATCTCGAGAATGAAGGGAACGTTCGGGCAAAGTTTCTCATAAGCGTCCAAATAAGCGATCCAATCAATATGACCGTCGCCCATGTTGGCCCAGGCGGTCCAGGCGCCGTTCTCCGAGGCCCACACGGCGTCGTCGCGCATGCCGCTGCTGACGGCGTAAGGGCCGAGAATCTCCAAATTGGTCATGGGATCCTCGATCGCCCATATCGCGTTGCCGCAATCCATGGTCGCTCCTACGTAATCTTTGCCGGCTTCCTCAATGAGCATAGCCAATTCCCAGGCCTGCATATCGCCGGCGTGATTTTCGATGGCGATTTTGACGCCGGCGTCGACAGCCTGGCTGCGCACCTTTTTACAGGTTTGAACCATGGTTTTGATATGGCGGTATATTTCGCCGTTTTTTCGATCGTCCATCGATCCTTGATAACAGCGCGCGACGGGGGAGCCTAAGATTTTGGCGACGCGAATCACCAGGGCGAGATGCTCTTCGGCTGAACCGTATTTGCCGTTAAAGCGAGAAGAGGATGGGCAGACGCCTCCCGTTCCGGCGTGCAACTCGATCCCCAATTGATCGGCTTTTTGTTTGACGGTTTTTAAGTGAGACTCTTCGAGGCTTTCATAAACGTCCAAATCGGAGAACATGACGACGTCGACATTTAAGGCGCCGGCATAGTCGAGGATTTGTAAAGCGTTCCATCCCAAACTCCGGATGGAAAAATTATCGAAGCCCAGTTTGATGTTGCGTTTTCCGGAAGACGCCGAAGCGCTCGCCAGAATTGGATGACTAGAAACGGCGGCCGCCATTGTTGTATGGATAAAGGTGCGTCTAGAAATGCTTGCATTCATTTTGAGATCTCCTGATTCGGTCGTTAATAGTATTGATGAACATCCAATGACGCAAAGATCATTTGCGTTCAGTCTTTACCTTATCATATCTGGACGATGGGGAAAGACATGCAAACTTTCTTGGATTGAATTTTATTTCGCATTTTGATCGATTATCGTAATGATTTCAAAAGATGAATAAAGACGACTTGACAGAGTCGAAGAGATTTGGTTAATTTGTTACAGGCGAATGTAATATTGATTTATAATAAAATGAGAAGGATGGAATGAAGCTTGCGTTGCGCTGGCATGGGTGGCTGAATCATGTAATATTTTGAGACGTTAGATAAATGTAAAATCTTGAATTCCACATGCAGGAGTAATAAGCGGCTTCCTCATTTTTGCAGCCATGGGTGATTCAGAAAAAAAACAAGAACGGTTAATGGAAGAATTGAGCGCCCTACGGGCGAAACTGGCGCAATATCAAATTCATTGCGAAGGAGAGGGGCTCTCTTCTACTGCGTTGGAAGAGGGGAGGGTTCGAATCGAGGAATGGCTTGATTCCCTGCCGATTTTGTTTTACGTCAAAGATCTCAAAAGCCGGTTTCTCTTTTGCAGCGCCGCTTGTGCGCGAATCATGGGGCAAGCGGATTCGAGTCAAATTATCGGGAAGACGGATTTCGACTTTTATCCGCGTCAATGCGCCGAAAAATATTATGCCGACGAGCAGGAAATTATCCGCACGGGAGAATCCAAAATCGATGTTCATGAAAAAGTAACGTCGGAGGACGGAACCGAACATTGGTTCTCTTCAACCAAAATCCCTTTTTATGATCGAAAAGGAAACATGGCGGGGATTATAGGTACCAGCCGGGATATCACCGAATATGAAAAAACTCTCCGCGCCTTGCGTGAAAGTCAAGAACTTCTCGAAAAAGCCGAAGAAGTAGCTCATTTAGGCAGCTGGAAATTAAATCTTGAAACGGAAGTCATTTCCTGGTCGAAAGAAGTCTACAAGATTTTTGGCGTGCGCCAATTTGACGGATCGCGGAAGGCGTTTATGGAATACGTTCATCCCGACGATCGTCGAGAATTGAAGGAGGCTATAACTCGAAGCTGCGAGGAGAATCAAGAGTATAACATCGTGCACCGAATTATCCGGCCCGATGAGGCAGTGAGGTGGGTGCAGGAACTGGGAAGGCTTGTCCAGGATGAAAAGGCCGGCGGACGCTTGCTGCTTGGAACAGTTCAGGATATCAGCCATCATAAGCAGGTGGAAGATGCGCTGCGTAAAACGGAGGCGCATTATAAGACGTTAATTGAAAACTTGCCTCAGAATATTTTTTGCAAAGATATAAGCTGCCGTTTTACGTATGCCAATCAACATTTTTGCGACTCTTTGAACCGGTCGTTCGAAGAAATAATCGGCAAAACCGATTTTGATTTTTATCCCTCCTCATTAGCCCAAAAATATCAAGTTGACGATCAGGAGGTCATGCGCAGCGGTCAGATCGTCGATGTTGTGGAAGAGCATCAGCTGCCTGGGGATGGAACTATTTACGTTCAGGTCGTCAAATCGCCGATTCGTGATTCGTCGGGCCAAACCATCGGAGTGCAGGGCATTTTTTGGGATGTAACAGAGAGCATCAAAGCCAAGGATGCGCTCAAAATGGCCAAAGATGAGGCCGAGAAGGCCAATCTCTCAAAAAGTTCTTTTTTAGCCAATATGAGCCACGAAATTCGCACTCCTATGAACGGCATCATCGGAATGACTGAATTGGCGTTGGATACGGACTTGACCGATGAACAGCGCGACTACTTAACCATGGTGAAGCAGTCGGCGGATTCGCTTCTTTCGCTCTTGAACGACATCCTGGATTTTTCCAAAATCGAAGCGGGGAAACTGGAATTTATCTCCGTAGATTTTCAACTGCGCAATAGCCTCGAAGAGACGCTGCAAACCATGGCGCTCCGCGCGCAGCGCAACAATCTTGAACTGCTCTGCCATATCTTCCCCGACGTCCCCGACTCTCTGACCGGCGATTCAGGACGCTTGCGCCAAATCATCGTCAATCTCGTAGGCAATGCCATTAAATTCACTCAACAAGGCGAAATCGTTGTCACCGTCCAAGTGGACTCCCGCACCGACAAGAACGTTACGCTCCTCTTTTCCGTATCCGATACCGGAATCGGAATCCACCCTTCCAAACAAAAGGGCATCTTCAGCGCTTTCGAGCAAGTGGATAATTCAAGCACTCGTCAATACAACGGAACCGGCTTGGGATTGGCCATCTCCAGCCAACTGGTCGAACGAATGGGCGGACATATATGGTTGGATAGCGAGGAAGGCCAAGGAAGCACATTCTACTTTACGGCCTGCCTGGATCTTCAAAAAAACAACGCCAAGAGCCTTCCTCAGGAACTGACTGACATCAAAGGAAAATCAGTTCTCGTTGTTGACGACAACGCCACGAACCGGCGCATCCTCCACGAAATGCTCTCCAATTGGGGGATGAAGCCTCTCACTGTCGATAACGGACGATCCGCCTTGGACATTCTCTACTTCTCTCATGACGCTGGCAGGCCCTTTACTTTAGTGATCTTGGATTTGAACATGCCTGACATGGACGGCCTCGACGTCGCAGAAAAAATCCGCCAGGATGAGAAGTTACAAGAGGCGTCTCTCATGCTGCTCACATCCGCCGGCAGCCGCGGCGACGCCGCCCGCTGTAAAGAACTCAACATCTCCGCTTACCTGTCCAAACCGATCAAACAATCCGATCTGTTTGACGCCATTACAACGATTCTCAATTCCTCGCAGCGAGTTCGCCCCAATTTACCTTCGCTGACTACCCGCCATCCTCTGCGTGTACACGACAGGCATCTCCACGTGCTGCTGGTCGAAGATAATCCCATCAACCAAAAATTAGCGGGACGCCTCTTCGAAAAGAACGGCCATACGGTCGAAATAGCCAACAATGGACAAGAAGCCTGTGAGATCGCCCAAAACCACTCCTTCGACCTGATCATGATGGATGTCCAAATGCCCATTATGGACGGCTTCCAGGCCACAAAACATATCCGCGAGAACGAAAAATTCTCCGGATGCCGCACCCCCATCGTCGCTATGACCGCCCATGCCATGAAAGGCGACAAAGAAAAATGCCTCCATGCGGGCATGGACGGATATGTCTCCAAACCCATCAAAGCGCTAGACCTCTTCCAAACCATCGATCGCCTGCTTCCTCCCGTTGAGAATGACGCTTCGGAAAAGAAAACAATCCAAAGCGAATTCGAAGAGTTCTATAAAGAACAACGAAAAAAACTCCTCGATCGATTCAACGACGATCTCGACCTGCTGAAAGAAATCGGAGAACTCTTTCTAACCGACTCGACCGACTTGCTCCAAAAAATCGATGCCTCCATCCGAACCGGGAATTGGGGCCGACTCGCTCTCGACGCCCATACACTGAAAGGCGCCATCGCCAACTTTACGGAAGAGACGCCCTACGAGAGCGTAAAAAAAATAGAAGCGTCCGCACGAGAAAATCGTTCGGACCAAATCGAAACAGACTACGAAGCCCTTCGCCAGGAAATGGATTCCTACTGCGCCTTCTTAAAAACCCTTCTCCAGGAGGATTCTTAACAGACGCCTGAGAGAATGTTATTTTTGGGATTCAACGCTCCTCATCAAGGGATTGAATAAATAAGCCTCCATCCCGCCCCAGAAATTATCCTGTTCGATCAATCCGCCGAACCGGACGGCGATCAAATCAAGGCTGGGTATGACAAGCAGCACTTGGTTGCCTGCGCCCGCGCCCATAAAAGCGTCTTGGGGAAGTTGAGTCAGGACGCGATCGGAATTGACCCACCATGCCAATCCCGCTCGGGGGCAGGGGCCTTCGCCGGGGCCGCGGTAAGGATCGGGCGCGCCGGCGTCGGACGTGACCATTTTGACGATATCGGGATCGAGTATCTGGCGTCCCTCCCAATTTCCCCGGCGCAGCATTAAACGTCCAATGCGAGCTACGGCGCGCGCCGTGTAATTGCCGCCGCCCCAGTTGGCCACCAGTGGCAAACCATCGACAGTGAATGTTTTTCCATAACCGCAGGACCATTCCGAATCGTCGGCGCCGATGGGGTGCATGATTCGTTCGCGAAGCAGAGTCCGGACGTCTTTGTGCGGCGAGTTTTGCAGCGCCGCCGTCACGGCATAAGATAACAAAGCCATGCCTGGATTGCTGTATTCGAAGCCGGCGCCCGGCTTGAATTTCATAGGGGCCCAATCGCGGGCGATGGTGAAGGGATCGGGATCCTGCTTCCAAAACCGGGTTTTCCATCCGCCTAACTCCATGTGCCCCATGCCGTCGACATGGGCGTCTTCGACGCCGGAGGAATGCGTGGCCAAATGGCGAATGGCGACGCCGGCGCGGGTTGGGTCGTCTTTCCAGGCTTTGATGTATTGAGCGGCGGGATCGTCGATTTGGAGAAGCCCGTCCTGCAGCGCGAGCAGCAGAGACATGCCTCCCACCAAGGCTTTGGCAAGAGAGGCGGTGTAGTGTTTTTGCGTGCGGCCCAGTTGGGGAGAATACCATTCGCAAACGATTCGATCGTTCTTAATAACGAGCGCGCCGGCGGTTCCATGTTCTTTTAATCCTTGAATCATGGATTGCAACTCTCTCTCCGAGACGCCTTGTTCGGAGGGAGGCGACGATTTCCATTCAAATTGTTCAGTATTTTCCTGCGAAACGCTTTGATCTGTCGAGGAAAGCAGAAAGATCAGCGCGAATGTGATTAGGATGGATTTTTTTAAAACATTCACGATTTTCATTTTTCAATTTCTTCCTGAATCGCTGCGGGCGAGACTTCTTCATGACGCAGAATGCTTTGCTCTGCATTTCGAAGGTTGTTGCCTGTTAAGACAATATTCCGGGTTTTATCTCCACTGACTTCAAGAAAACGCTTCGTTCCTTCGGCGACTCGACTATTGCACAGCAAGAGATCATGGCTGTTGTGAAGCCTGATCGCGGCGTCCGAAGGGGAATTCATGCCGATGCAGCGCAGCGTTCCATGACGGGCATCCCAACCTTGGATAGCGCATCGGTTCGGGTTTTGAAAAGCCGCTGAATCGGCGGCGACTTGAACATTATCGACGAGGAGGCCGTCAATGTGCGCCAGCGTGAGGAAAGACGGCAGCCGGGCGTATTTCACATCGCGGTCGTCTCGGTATGTTCTGCGGCCGCCGACGGCCTTTTTGCGGTTTGAATAGTCGTCCGCCCATTCGGCGCGAAGGGAGATGTTTTGGAGCGTGAGATTTTCGATGAGGCTCTCGGGCATGCCCTGGATCAGGATGCCGCTGCCGCTGTGAATTTGGATGTTTTGAAAGATGACGTCGCGTATTTTCCCAATGGGCGTTTCAGCGCGCCGCTTTTCGATATCCATGAAGATGGGATAGACGTCCATGGGATAGGGATGTTGGCGCGGCGTTTCGATGGAGATGTTGGAGAACGTAACGCGCTCCATTAGCGATCCGTCTTTCATAAAGAAGCCGATGCCGGTTCGCGTATTTTTGATCGTACAGTTGGAGAAATGGATGTCGCGAAAATCGCCGCGCGATTCGGTTCCCAATTTTATAGCGGTTGTCGTGGTTTCGAGCGTGCAGTTCGTGACGACGATGTTCTCGCAAGCCTCTTCTTCCGTGGTTTTCAAGACGATGCAGTCGTCGCCCGCCGTGATGCGGCAGTTGGAAATATGGACGTTGCGGCATGAGTTGGGATCGATCCCATCCGAATTCAATCGCCGGATATTGTTCAAGATGGTTATTCCGTCGATCGTGACATTCTCACACTTTTTCAAATGAACCGTCCAAGAGTCGCTGTAGAGTATCGTGACATCACGAATAGCGACATGGCGGCAATCTTCAAAAAGGAGAATTCCCGTGCGAAAAGATGGCGCTTCGGGGACGCCCCATCGGCTGCCGTAATCAGCGACGCCCTGTCCGTGGATCGTTCCCTGGCCGACGACGGCGATATGGTCGGCACCGTCGGCCGTTAACAAGCGTCCGCGGCCGCCCTGAGCATAGTCGGCGGGATTCGTGCCGGCCCATAAAGTGGCGCCCGCCGTCAGATGCAAGGTCACGCGGCTGCGCAGATGGAGTTCGCCCGAAAGATAATCGCCGGCAGGAAGCAGGATTTCGCCTCCGCCTTGGCGGGCGCATTCATCGATAGCTTTTTGAATAGCCTGTTGGTCGGATTGTCTGCCGTCGCCGATCGCGCCGTAATCTTTAACAGAATAAACATCGGCGTGAACGTAAATTGGCAAAATCAGAGCAAAGGCGAAACAACCGATCAAGGCGGCGTTTTTCATAATAATCCTCTTTAGATTGACGAATGCTCTTGAATGCGATCAAAAACGTAAATTCGCTTGGAATTTTTCGTTGTCCGAGATCATCTCGTTCCAGGTGTATTCCTTGCCGCGGTAGGCGGCTGTTCGTCCCATAATGGCGGTTAGCGTCGATTCGACGCCCTGCGCAATTTCGTTGATATATTTGCGCGATTGGATGCTCTTGTAAAATGCTTCAATCTTTCGGATTTCGTTATTTTCTGACTCGCCGTTATAAGACCATTCCTGTTCGCCCCGGATTTTCGCCGGGCCGACCAGCGCATCGAAAGCGCCTTTGGATCCGTTAAAGCGCTCGCCCGCATCGCCCCAGCCCAGGTCGAGAAATTGAGTAGAGGCGAAAACAACTTCCTGGCCGTCCGGGTACCAGACTGTGATCCCGTAATGATCCCACGTGTCGCCGACGGCGGTGCGGATTTTGCGTCCGCCGGTTCCGTAGGCTTTGACGGGATGCGATCCCATGACCCAGTTGCAGACGTCCAGCACATGAATGTTTTGTTCGACAAGAATGTCGCCGGAGAGCACAATGTCGAAAACCCAATTGCGAATGCGCTTCTCTTCTTCGGACATTCCCGGTTTATGCTTGGGAGACAGCCAGCCGGAATGGTAGTGCGCCTGCCCGCAGACGATTTCGCCGATGGCGCCGTCGTGGACGCGCTTGACGGCTTCCTGCATGTCGGGGCTGAATCGTGTTTGGAAGCCTACCATAGCCGTGATTTTGCCGTTTGCTTTCTGACCCACTTTCAACACGCGATTAGCGCCAAACGCGTCGACGGCGACAGGCTTCTCTAAGTATACGTGCTTGTTCGCATCCACGGCCGCTTCAAAATGTTCCGGATGGAAATAAGGCGGGCTGGTTATGATAACCGCGTCGATATCCGCCTGTAAAAGTTTTTCGTAAGCGCCGAATCCCTGGAAAATTTTGGGATCGTCGCTTTGAAAATGCTGTTTTGTGGACGCCAATCGATCTTCGAAAGGATCCGCGAGAGCCGTAATGCGCGCATTGGCCGCGCGCCGGAAATTATCCGCATCGTGATTGCCCCGCCCGCCGCATCCGATAAGCCCCACGGCCAACGCGGAATTGGCTTCGGATCCCAGGGCTGTTTTGGCGCTCATGACGGCCAGCGCCGAGCCGGCCGCCGAGGCGGAAAAGAAAGTCCTGCGCGATACATTGTGTTTTTGAGCCATGATCACACTCCTCTACATGCTTTCTACAAAACGATCTCTTCTTCAACGGGATTGAATTTAGCTACTTCTTCTTCTCGAAAACCGATCATTCCCATCTGAAGGGCGGTTTGAACATGATAGGCCGTCTCGGCCGTCGATAGCGTTTCCGTATTGCGTTGGCGGCAGCATTCAATGAAGACTTTCCAATATCCGTGCCAATCTTCGCCATGCTCGATGGGAAAGCGTTGGGGCTTTTTGTCGGAGCCTTCTGCGGGGGTGAATACGACTTCCTCTCCCTCCACAGTTAGAGTTCCCTCCCAGCCGCGAATGATGGGGATGCGGCTGCCTGCGCCTCGCGAGCCGGTTCCGGCGTAATTGTTTCCTTGCGTGCCCAAAACCGCGACAGTGATTTTCTCGGGATAATCGATCAACATGTTGAATGTATCGGGTATTTCACGCTCCTGATAGCGGAATTTACCGCCTGTGGCGACGACTTTTGAAGGGAAGGAGACGCCGAGAATGCTGAGTACGGGCGTGAAGGAGTGGGGGAAAAGATCGGTGACCGGCCCGCCGGCGTAATCTTCATACATGCGCCACCGGAAGAAGCGGCTGACATCGTAGGACTTTTTAGGCGAGTCGCCCAGAAACGCCTTCCAATCCAGATCCGGGCCGGCTTGCGCGTTCGGATCGTCGATTTTCATCCCTCGCTCGCCCCAATCGCCGACGCGGAAATAGCCGCACTCCGCATGAATCGGCTGGCCGATCTGTCCGTCCTGCACTAGTTTTTTCATCAGATGCCATGCGCCGTCCGACATCCCCTGCGTCCCCAGTTGAAAGACCTGACCGGATTTTTTGACTTCCTGAGCGAGTTGTTTGGTGAGTTCAAACTGCCGCCAGTGGGTGACCGGTTTTTCGCAGTAAACGTCCTTGCCCGCTTTTACGGCGTCGATGGCTTGATAGCCGTGTTGATGGTCGGGGGTGGCGATCGTGACAATGTCGACGTTGGGATCGGCGATGAGTTCCCGGTAATCCATGTATCCCTTGGCGTCGAATCGATCCATGGCTTTTTGCATGCGCGGTCGATACGCGTCGCTGACGGCGACAACGTCAATGTTCATGCCCTGGTTTTTCAAGGAATCGATGGCGCCTCCATGCGCGCCGAAGCCTCGACCGCCC
>JAFGTC010000014.1 GCA_016934335.1 Candidatus Omnitrophota bacterium
AGATGTTGAATGAGAACGTCATGCGTCAGGATGACGAGGCCGGCGTTCTTGAGGCAAATGCCGTCTCCAGGGGCGGTTTGCCCCGCAAGGGTGAGATAAGGGTGGCTGATATAGAGAAACTCCTCCAGTTCGATGGTTCCGCCGACTTGAAAGAGAACGATGCGTGGAAATGGATCGCTGAGCGCTTCCCGGAGCGTTCCCGGTCCGGAATCGGCCAGCGATGTGACATGGATGATCTTGCCCCCTCGCCCAGCCGGAGTTCGCGTTCCGAAGCCTTCCGCACCAGGGAAGACGGGCATGCCCGTCTGCGCAGGAACAGGTCGGGGAGTGCTGGAATTTTTAGGAGTTTGAGGCTCCAAATAATGCATGAGAAGAGGGATGCCGATATAAAAAAGAAGAAATGCGCTGAAAAAAACGAAGCCTGCGATGGAATAGATCGGGCCCCATGCGACATGCCGGCCGTTTCGAATCAGGCACCATCCCGAAGCCATAAGGAAGCCCGATTCTCGATCGAGGATAGTGGAATTATGGATGCGGGATCTTCGCTTCGCCGCCATCATTGTTTCAAGATGATCAAATCATCCACGACTACGGAAACTTCCGCATCCGGACCGCCGATTTGGACAAAGGCGCTCAGAGGGATGTCGGGATTGTTGACAGTGAAATCGCCGCCGATAATCAGAAGGTCTTCAACGGCGCTGTTGACGTCTTTAACGCTGTCGGCATAGCGAAAGACGCCCAGATTTTGGTAGCCGTTGGTCAAGACCATGGCCAGCATGCCCCCGCCTGGAAGACTTTCCCGCTTGACGCTCACTTGGCCAAGCAGACGAAACGGAAATTGATCGGCCCGATTCAGGCAGATCGTCCCGATGTTGGCGGCGATGTTGGACGGATCGAGCGACATGCGGATCGCGACATCGGTGATGGATTCGAAGAAGGGAATCACGATTCCATCGTCGCCGTTGATGTTGACCAGCATTTTTTCCAGGCCGCCTTCAAAGTCGCCGTCGATTTCCAAGGCGACGGGATCGCCGTCTACGATCGGCTCAAAGGGCTTAACTTTGATGTTATCCACCCAGACGGTCGTCGAGATGGTCGAGAAGGGATTGTTGACCGCCTGGACGGCGTATTGCATCCTGCCGAACGGGGGCGCATAAATCAGATTGAATTGGCGGTAGTCGTCGACGGGAATTTCATCCGCTCTGAGATTCGTATATCCGATTTGTCCGTCAATCGGGCTGTTGAGAGCGACTAGAGCGATGGCGGCTTCCTTGTTGCTCGCCTTGATTTGTCCCGATAGGTGCATGAGCGAAGGGCTGTCGAATTGTTTTAGCGAGGAAACGAAGGCTCCCTGACCGGGCGCGAGTTTTATTTCCATGCCGACGCCGTCGGAGCCATCGCCTTCGGGAATCGATGTCAAGCTTACCTTGCCTTGCATATAGCCGGCGGGCGCACCGGAAACGAGCAGATTATCTTCAAGCGTCGCGCCGTTAAACGATGACCAGTTTTCGGGGGTGGGGGTTGGGGTTGGCGTGATTATCGGTGTTAGAGTTGGCGTAGGTAAAAGCGAATTTTCGTAGACGGCTAAAACTTGCTCCGGAGTTAACGCAATATCGTAAATCCTGAACTCGTCAAGATAACCGCTAAAATGATCATTAACTATAATCTCTTTTCCTCCGATAAAACCGGTATCGCCAATCGCTGTTCCTATATAAGAAATACCGCCTACTTTAGGGTTAGCACGTGATTCTAAAATTCTGTCTGGTGTTTGCGGCGTACCATCATAAAACACTCGCCATCCGCCATTATTTTCATTCCATGTTACTGTCACATGATGCCATTCAGCGGATTCGATTGTAGGCCAGTATGTTCCATAAGTACTACCCTCACGATTATGAACTAGGACGAAGCCATCCATATTTACTTTATTAAGAAAAATTTCGATGTTTGCATCATACGATACTGGATCACTTGCTCTCCGATAAATACCACTAAAATCTTTTGTCTTGTCAAATTTCACCCAAAACGCAATCGAATACGCACTAGACAAATCACTTATCTTGGGATCGTCGCCGAGAGTAATAAAGTCATCTTCACCGTCAAAATACATACCGCCATTAACATAACCTTCTCCCCACTGTGCTCCACTCAAAAGACCATGTATCTCGTTCCCCGATGAATCCTTCGCGATATTACCCAAACCTTCGTCAAAGTTCCAGTAGCCGACCAAATTTCCGTCAGTGAACGATGTTGGCGTCGGAGTAACTAAGTAGATAATCGTTCTCGTCGGCGTCGGTGTTTGCGCGATTCCGGTACTGGCTGCGAGGCATACGATATAACTTAAAACTACTGCATGGATCAATCTTTTTATGTGATTCATGGTATGGCCCCCTTTTCGTGTTGTAATAACAAATCCAACATAAATTGTCGGATTTAAATGTCTAGGGCAGTCCCATGAAAAACACAAAAACGGGATCAGAATTTAAAACGCCTGAGAGGGGTTTTTTTCCCCTCTGGATCAAAGCCGCTCTTGAGTTAAAACGCTTTGTGGCGGGCCTTATTTTATCCTTCTTCATCTGCCGGTGCGTCACTAAATCCAGGCGCTCGCCGAGAGACGGGCGGGAGTCCAACCGTTTCTTCCAGCCTTAAAAAAGGTGGAATTTTCCGCGAAAAAAGAAGGAATACGCGCCGTTAAAATTTTTTTATAAGGGTGAAAGCGGCGTGTGCAGCATTTGTCACTTTTATCCAAAATATGTATGAGATTTGGAGGCGGCTATGATGTTTTCTTCAAGATGTTTGAAATTCTGCATATCGGAGATGACAACATCTAATCCATGTTCGAGTACGTAGGCGCAGGAACGTTGAAATGGACTCAGGGGAGCGGCGAGAAATTTTTTACTATAAACGGCATCGAATGCGTTGGCGTCTCCTTTCCCCAAGGCATTCATAGGAGCCAAGTATCGGGCGGTTTTCATGCCAATCAAGCCGACACCGGCTTTTTGTGCTTTTTGAAGCAGCGGCAGCAGTTGGGTTAGCGGCGGCGTATCCTGCTCGAGTTCTTTTGTGGTCCAGTCATACCAACCCGCGGGAGTAATGCCAATCATCGCGACATCGCAGCAATTCGCTTTGATGGCTGCATCAAGAATATTTCCCGCGTTTTTGTGCGTCGATACGCCGGAGAAACCGATCTTCCCTGCTGATTTGGCTTCGGAAATGGCCGATTGAATTTCTTCACTTAGGATTAGTTCACAGTTGTCAACCGCCATCAAGTAATAGGCATCGATATAATCGGTTTGCAGGTCTTTAAGGCTAGCATCAAGAAGGCTGGTCCAAAATTTCGCAGCGGATTTAGCGATGTCGCTCGTAATGGTGGTTTGTGAATCAATTTGCTTTGGAGATAAAGGCGCTTTTGAAGCCGCCCAGACGTCATCTCGATGGGCTTTCAAAAAAGGGGCTAGTGTTTTCTCACTACCTTTATAATAAATGTCCGATCCGACATCGAAATGATTTATCCCGGCCTCGAAGGCCCGGTCTAAAAGCCGCACGCCCCGGCCGCCGGCCAACGCCGCCCCGCAGCCAAACACCAAACGGCTGGACATGAAACGCGTTCGCCCCAATTGTCGATAGGTCATCGTCTTTTTTTCATTGCGATGGATGATTTTATCTTGTTCTTCCGCCGCGGTTCCAGGTTGGGATGTCCAGGATAGAAGCGCACTGCCGCCAAGTCCGCCAGCCGAAAGGTTCATGAATTGTCTCCGGTCCATTGTATTGCCTCTTTTCGTCAAGAAATCACTCTTCGCTGCGATCAATTCTCACTGTCATGAATTTGCCGTCTTAATTCAACTGTTGTTTGGATCGCCAGTTTTTGATTTTCCACATTATACACGCCAATCACCAGGGCGCCTTTTTGGCAGAGAACATCATACCGTCCATTCATATCACAAACCGTCAATTCGGTGTTTTCAATGATCGTTCTTTTGGCTGCCTTTCCATACTGATTCGCGTACTGGGTGTAAAGTCGCACGATTTGTTGAGCCTCTGATTTCGATGATCGTCTTGTCATAAAGGCCTTAACTTCAGTCCCCGCTTTTTGATAATTTGCTGTAAATATATTAGTGAGAAAGTCGAGCCCCATCGCATCGACGAGATAAAAGCCCTCCGAATGCGGAATGCGGTCTTGATGCGGTAATGTTTCTAATCCCCACACTGGTTTTTGGGAATCAGGCAGTGCTTCGGTTATGCCACGGGCAATTTGTAATGCCGTCTGGTTTAGGTCTTCATCATCACCCATTGCCACCACTTGAACATAATACCGTCCTTTCCAAATGTAGCAATTCGCTCCCGACCGATACGCTTCCCGCCCCAATTCTAATGGCGGCGATCCTTCCGTCCGCTCAGCGGAGAAAACGCCAAAGGCATTGACCGGTTTTCCCATATCGTAGACGGAGACATTGATGCATTGTTCATCGTTTATTTTTTCGAAACTCACAAACGTTAATGAGACAAAATTATAAGCCAAGTAAAATTCGGCGCGTCCATTGATATGTTCGTAGAGGCTTTCAGGAATAAAACGAAGTACTTTGTCATAGATTTGCCACCCTTGAGGGGCCAGGCTCTCGATTGTTCCTTGGTCAAGTGTTTTGGAAAGAGAATTTTCTCCAACTCTCTCTGTATGTTGAACCGGAGCGCACGAGAGTAAAAAGATGAAGAGTAAAAAACAGGGTTTCTTTAATCGTCTGTTCATTGCGTTTATTCTCTGATTAATCATACTTTTTTGCGACGCTTACTCGTCCTGAATTCGATACAAATGTGTTTTGGTGCGAAGAAGAAGCGATCTTCCCGCAACGGCGGGTGACGCCCACAACTCGCCATCGAGCTGATTGACCGCCAATTCGACATATTCCCGTCCTGGTTTAATCACTCTCGTCTTTCCTGTTTTGCTGGATAAGTAAATTCGTTTATCCGCGTATAACAGTGAAGCGCCGTGTCTCTCGCTAAGGCGCTCTTGCCATACTTCATCACCCGTCAATGCTTGTGTGCAGATCAGCGCTCCATTGTCGCTGACTGTATACAATAAGTCGTCAACGAGTACGGGAGAACTTTCCAGTGGTACGTTTCTTGTCATTTTCCAAACGACATGAGTATCCGTCACATCTCCATGGCCGCCCTGGCGTACAGCCCAAAGCTGGGTTCGATTCGGCGATCCGCCGCAATTGACAAAAAAGAGTCCATGGCCGCTGACAACACGGGAAATGGTGCTGTCTTCACCATAACGAACACGCCAAAGTTCTTCCCCGGTGAGTGGATTATGGCCTGTAACGAGGAGGGCTCCATTGCTGATCATCTGTGTTTGGCCATTCACATCGACAAGAATCGGCGTGTGATAGGCCTTGAGATACACAGCTGTTTTAATCGTCTCATATAGTTCCTTTGGGCGATCGCAGCGCCAGACAGTATCGCCCGTGGTTTTATCCAAAGCCACAATGTATTGGAGATCTGTACCCTCTAAATGGAGGATGATTAAATCCTTATACAAAATCGGCGAGGAGGCCGGGCCCTGCATGTGCTCGCAATTTAAATCGTTACGCCGCCACACGACCTCGCCCGTTTGCGAATTGAGAGCAGCCGTTCCAAACGTTCCATAATGAACATAGATACGCCCCTCTTCGATGACCCCTGACGGCGTCGCATACGTATTATTCGGATGAATTCGTTGAGGATTTTCAGGATGGAATACTTCAATATCGTGAAGGATTTTACCGGTATTGAAGTCTATGCATACGGCGTAGAGCGTCTTTCCATCCTCTGTAGCCGTTGTAAGCCAGATTTGATCATCCCACACGACGGGCGTCGAATGGCCATGATCGTGAATAGGCGTCTTCCAAACGATATTCTTCGTCTCCGACCAGTGCAGGGGAAGACCGGTCGCGTCACTATGGCCGTCGGCAGTTGGGCCGCGCCAATCTGGCCATCGATCAGAAGCCATAGTTGGATTTGTTAATAAGACAATTCCTAGAAATAGACTTTGGAGTTTAACAGTGTATTTCATCCTATTATCCTCACTTTTAAGGAAAGTCAGTCCATCCTCATTTCCTTGATAACGTCGCTTTCAAACGCTTTTGCACTGAATCTGATAAAAAAATTCGATCGTCCGCCGAGTATATTTTATCTCCTGACAACGTTTTGATTTTTGAGTCGATCTCATCCTCCAGTCGCATTCTCTGAAGAACTTAGAAAATATGGTTCTTTTATCCATGTTGAGAAGAACGTTGAGGAAATTGTGCAGAACTCCATGAAAACGGCTTCTAAAATTTTTATGAATATCAAGAGAAATAATCATCAAATATACCTCTCGAATTTATTGATGATGATTTATCCTTATAACATGAAATTTGATTGAAAGATAGTCTGAATTTCCCGACTTCGCAATAACGCTGGTTATTACTATTTATAGAGCGCTCGATGAATCATGAAAGGGACTTATGCTTGATTCAAAATCAATAACTCAATAACACTCTCATGCAAGAAGAATTCGAAAGCATCTCTTGAGTTCTTCGAGATCAAGTTTAGCAAATTTATTAATAAAAAAACCATTCTATTATTTTCGTAATTTTTGACGTGGGAGGGGTGAGAGGATTATGATTGAAAGATAAATTTTCTAAAAAAAATAATTGTTTATGGAATGGGTCTAATATGACAATATCGTCGATTCCATCATGGTTAAAATCGATAGACCGCAGCATTAATGATTCTAATCCGCTTCTTCTATCAGTGTTAAATGTCATGACATCCATAAATTCTCCAACATTTTCACCGCAAACAACGCTCAATTCTTCAAAACTATCTCCTCCACTTTTTTGACGGCCTGCAACTAAAATATCTTTTTGTCCATCTCTATCTAAATCTGTAACGAGAATATCATCATGAATCGATTTAAGCCCCAGATTTCCAATTATGGATGGATGCAAGTTGTTTTCATTATTGATACTCAGAAAACGGATGGCGCCGTCAAAAGGAATGATAAATACATCATCTAGATTATCGTTGGTTGCATCGGAATAAGCAAAAGATGACATTTGATTTCCTAATAGTGTGTCTTCTAAAGAATATTCGAACCATTTCCGATATATCTGTTTAGAATCAAGTTTGTAAATTATCAGCGACGGCGCGTTGCATGTGAACAGCAGTAATTCAAGGTTTTCATCAAAATCCAGATTTGCGAAATCAATGGATTGAATATCCTGTGAATAAAATTGATCAAATTTTAAATTTACGACATTATAGTTATCCCCAAAGTCATGATAAGAATATCTTTTTACAAGACAGAGGTTTTGGAAGTTATCAGGCTCTAAAATGTATAATTCGTCTTTGTTATCTTTATCGCAATCGAGGCAAATCATCGGCTGGACTTTTCCAAAGTATAAAATGGGTTGAATATCAAAAAATGGGATTTGATAGGCTTCCCTATGACTATACAACGCATCAGTTTCACCGAATAAGATTTCAAAGCGGCCATCAATATATGAAAGTGTAATAATATCCTTAAAGCCGTCGCCATTTAAATCTCCGCATTGAATAAACTCAGGTTCGAATTGCAAAGGAATATGTATTTCGTCTTTGATTATATCATATGGATATTGGAGTAATAATAAGATAAGTTCTTTATTGTTAGGAATGGCGGTGAGAATATCGGAATAACCGTCATGATTAAAATCATCGATTATCAAATCACGGGGCTTCTCATCAAAAGAATAAATCTGATATTGTATTAATGAAAAATTATTTGTGCACAAATGACTTATGAGAGGAATCATGGTTTGGGTAAAAGTAGGAGATGATGGGTGTGTTGATAAAGGCGTTGATTCATCTGCATTCATGAATGGGGAGGGCGTAGGCGTAAAAGATGGAGTAAATGCAGGCATAACTGTAGGTGTAGGCGTAAATGGAAAAGTAGGAGCGGTATTTGGTATTGTTGGATTCAACGCAAAAGTGGTTGTTTGTATGGAAGTTGAACTCAATGTCGGAGTCAATGTTGGCGTATAGAGCATTGTTGGAAAATAAGTTAAAGTTGGCGTTGATTGGAATGGATTCATTGCAGGGATGGTTGGCGTCCAAGTAAACATTTTTGAAATAGGATTGGTTATCGTTGGATGAAATTCAATAATATTTATGCGGATGGAGTCATTGTCTATACGTCCCCGGGCATCATAAGCCAACACGGTTATTTTATGTTTACCTTTCGACAAAGATAAAGATGTCAAACTCTTTGCATCACTCAAATAACCATCAATATCTGACTGCCAAGAATATGAAATGGGAGGAATGCCTCCCTTTTGTATGACATCGAAATGAATCGGCGAGTTGGAATTAAAAGTATTATTACCATCTGGAGAAATAATATGTACATGGAATCCTATTTCACCTTCAAATGTCGACGAAATTCCGGGTGCGTCAAAGTCGCCTGAATGACCCGCCGCTGAATATAAAATTATGCCATTTGGCTGTAAACCATTAGGAGACTGGCCGGGCGAAGTGTTATTTGTAAGAGATTCACCCAGATCATTAGGAAAATTCATAAGTGGATTTTTGGGATCTATGGGGATGGATTCCCATGCGCCTTTAGGATCGAAGCATCCCGAAAAATTATCAATTCCGATCAATTTGGCTGCCTCATTGATGCCGGTGTGATAATCATTGTGGTCGGTAGCAAGAAGAAGTCCGCCGCCTTCCAGCAGTAAATTTACAAAATAATTTTCAGTTAATTTTCTTCCTTCTTCCTTATAAGTTCCTTTCCGATAGGATGCAAGCATTCTTGAATCGCAAATCATATTCTTAGATGGATGATCACGAAACCAATTTGCGATTGCATTCCAGTCTGATGGAAAGTCATTGGGAGCAAAAGATAGATCGAATAGCCATATCTGATAATAGTTGTTATCCGATATCAATTTTTCCGCTTGACCATCGAATTCAAGATTTATGTAATCGGCGTCCGCTCCCGCTTTGAGCAAAGTGTAATGCAGATTGGTGGAATCGTAGTTATAACTCCGTCCATCAACATTGATTAATAATACTTTTGAGGAAGCGCTATAATCGGGAATTGTAGGCGTAAGGTGCGAAAAACCTTTTGGAATTTGACTCGCAGCTGATTGAGTCGTTGAGAAATAATGATCAGACGTAATTGTTGTTGTTATCGCCGGCGCATCTATATTATCTGCATTCCAAGCAATTGTGTACAAAACCAATCCATTCGGCTGCACTCCATGCGGCGACTGGCCGGGAGATGAAACATTATGGATTGATTCACCCATATAATTCGGGGTAATCATCAGAGGATTTCCTGCGTCGACAGCAAGATTCATCTCGATTTCTTTCGAATCAAAACCCCCTTTAAATGGAATTAATCCAATTCTATCATTTAATTTATTAATGCCAAAATAATAGTTGTCGTTATTAGTGGCAAGCACAAGGCCGCCGCCGCGCATCAAAAGGTTGTAATAATAATTGGATGTTAATTGAATTCCTTCAGCCCAATAATGCTCTTTCCAGTAAGGCGTACTCATTCTAGAATCGCATATGACATTTTTGGCGGGAAGACTATGAAACCAAGATCGAATGGAATCCCAATCTTTCGGATAAAAATTTGTATATGAATTTGATAAGTCTATATACCAAATTTGGGAATATGTGTTATTCGATATTAAAGTTGATGCCTTTCCATCTACTTCTAAATTAACAAAGTCTACTTTAGCTTCAGAGAGTATCAATGTATTATAAATAATATAAGATATAATATTATTGCGCCCGTCAACGTTTAGGAGCAATACTTTTGATTTTGCATTATTCTTTAATGCTGTGGACGTAACGATTGAAATGGGAGTCGGAGTGATGTTTTCTTCATAAATACGTTTGATTGGCTCCTGATTTGATGATTCATTAAAGCTCAAATATTCAACTAAAGAACTATTTTCGCCGATGCCATGTTGAATAAAAACAGCATCACATAAACAAAAGACTAAAACTATACGACAAAAAAATAAAAAAGAATTTATTCTCATAGATCTTTTCTTTGCAATAATATAAAAGAAGTAAATCTTATTGCCTGTTATTGAATTAAACCATGTTGCATAATCTATAATACGCAGCATTTTGTTCTTAATATTTTTTAAAAAAAGAACCGGATCACCTTTTTTATAAGGCAACCCGGCCGTCTCCTCACATCACGAATTTAACTAGAGTGATAACGAGACCCGCAGTTTTCCGTCCCTACCTTACGATAGGTTTGGCTTTTTCTTAAAAATTATTTTCATATTCTTCTTCATCCAATTTACATAAAATGAATTCATATTTATTTTTATTCTACTTTCGGAATTATCATAGAGAGAAAACTCCTTTTTACTTGTAGTGTTTTCCCTTACAACTATTCTTGAATAAGTCCATCGTCTCAAAAAAAGCCTAATTTCATCAGCATGATTAACCAGAAATAACCATCCAAATCATGAATAACCACATCTGAGTTTTATGAATAACTTGAAATCTAGAAATTTGTTGTGGAAAGACAGAAAAGGCAAAAAATAGACAACTACAAGAGAGGTATAAACAGAATCAGATGTAAGTTTCAACTGCAGGCGCACAGAATCGGGATGAGATGGATGGAGTATTTCTGATATTGCAAGTACGCCATAAACCGCGTAAGCAGCATTGACTCATTTTTATGGTATACTCGATTTGTATAATTCTTTCAACGAATTTGTTCTGTTGGTTTTTTCCTCCGGGACATCGACCTGAGTCCCTAGGACGCGGAACAAGTTAGCCACCTCAACAGCGTAAGCGGTACGAGTGGACGCGAGCCGCTGTTGGGCGTTTGCCAGAACGCGCTGGGCGTCCACAACGTCCAGAAAACTCGCCAATCCCTGACGATACAACACTTCCGCCTGAAAGGCGCTGCGTGTGCTCGCTTCAACCGATTTCGAAAGGGGAATCTGGCCGTCGATAGCGGATTGCAATGCGGCTAATGAGGCTTCCACTTCCTGAACGGCGTCGAGCAACGATCCGTGATAGTTGGCCAGAGCCTCTTCCGCTCGGGCTTTGGCGCTGTCCAGGATAGCTTGGCGTTCGCCGCCGTCAGAGACGACTTGTTGTATCAACGCATTGAGCCCGGCGAAAAAAACGCCGACGGTTGGTTCGCCGCTGCCGCCCACTCCGCTAAGGCTGAGCTGGTTGCCGATTTGAAAGGAGGGACGCCATTCCGTCATGGCTACGCCGATCTCGGCGATGGCGCTTTTAAATTCAGCTTCGGCCTGTTGAACATCCGGCCGCATCGACAGCACCTCAATCGGAAGTACATCCTCGATGGGGGAATTATAAGAGGGGATGCCTTGTTCTTGTTCGAGCAGGTCGTCGTATACGCCGGGGAAGCGGCCCGTCAGGATTGCGATTTTATTTTTTGAGTTGATGAGCGATTCCTGAAGCGAGGGAATTTCCGCGCGTAGATTCTCGACGGCGGCTTCGGCGCGGCGCAGGTCGAGTTCCGGCGCCAAACCCGCATCGAAACGGCTCTTCACTATGGCGAGTGTTTTTTCTTGCAAGGCCACCGATCCGTTTAACAGCGATAGTTGCCGTTGATTGCCCCTTAGCCGTAAATATTCGGTCGCGACGTTCGAACTCACTCGGAGAATTGCGCTGCGTAAAGCGGCGCTGGCGCTTTCCAACTCAGCGGCGGCGGCTTCGACTTCGCGTTTGTTCTTCCCAAAAACGTCGAGCGGCCAGGCGAGTGAGAAGGCGCCGGAGACGCTTCTATCGGTAGAAGAATCGTCGTCTGTTCCAAATTGAACGCGTTGATCGATTCCCGCGTCAAACGATGCGCCGGTTCGAATTTCGTCCCAGGACGCCACGCGGCGCAATTGTGCTTCAGCGTCGTTCAATCGGGCTTCGGCGATTGCGATGGAGAAATTTTGGTACAAGGCTTTTTCGACCAATTCATCGAGAATGGGATCGGAAAATCCTTTCCACCAATTTGTTGGAGAATTTTTTTCCTGGCTCAATCGATCGAGCGTGGATCGCGTGTTGAGTTTTTCAAATACGTCATGCGAGGCGAAGCGTTCTGGCGCCGAAACTTTGGGGGGAATATAATCCGGCCCGGTCGCACACGATGTAAAAAAACAAACTGCGTGGGCAAGAATGGATAAATTAAGATACGGCTTCATCGGATTGCCTCATTGAAAAGCGCCTTTCCGTTCTGCTTTTTGCAGTTCCAATTCTAATTGACGTTCGGCATGGCTGCGAGGATTCATCCACGGAGCAATCAATAAATATCCCAGCGGGGTTAAATACAGCGTGAACAATGACGAAAGGCCCAGTCCGCCAAACACAACCCATCCGATCGCGCTGCGCGCTTCCGCCCCCGGCCCCTTGCTCAGTATTAAGGGAAGGCTTCCGAGAACGGTTGACAGCACCGTCATCGTTACCGGCCGCAGGCGGACTTTGATTCCTTCCATGATGGCGTCATTGACGCTTCGTCCCTCGTCGCGAAGTTGATCCATGAATTCAACGAGAAGAATCGCGTTTTTGGTCATCAATCCGATGAGCATGACGAAGCCGATCTGGCTGTAGACGTTCAACGTTTGATTCGATATGGAAAGCGCGAACGCGGCCGCCGCCAATCCGAAAGGAACCGTGAAAATAACGATCGATGCGCTCCCGACGCTTTCGAATTGAGCGGCCAACACAAGAAAAATGACCAAAAGAGCGATGAGAAAAGTCATTGCCACTTCGTAGTTGTTTTCATCAAAGGTCGCCGCCTCGCCTCGGAATAAAATCCCGGTGTCCAGCGGCAAGACTTCGTTTGCTATGGATCGGACTTGTTGGATTAAATCGCCCAGGGAATTTCCGGGAGGGAATGTGATGTTCATTTCAATGGCGCGGCGTTGTGCGTGGCGATCCAGCTGGGCGGCGACGCCCGCTTCTTTGATGTCCACCAATGTTGTGAGGGGAACCAATTCTCGATTGCGGTTGAGGATAAAAATGTTGAGCAGGTCGCCGGGATCGTCCGCCGCTCCTTGAATGGAGCCCAACATGATCGGCACGGCTTCGTCGTCGATGTTCAGGTCGGCTACATCGTAGCGATCGACCATGACGCGCAGCGTTTGAGAGATCGAATTGAGCGACACGTCGAGGTCGTTAACGCGATTGCGGTCTATATTGAACGATAGTTCCGGTTGAGACGTATCGAAACTGATTTGGACGTCGTCGATTATGGGAATGCGTTTCTGTAATTCCGCCTTGAATTTTAACGCAACCTGCAAAATATCTGCGTAGTCGTTGCCGGTTAAGGCGATGCTGATCCCGGAGCCGGCGCCCCGTATTCCCAAACTGTTGCCGCGGCGAATCGTCACAAGCGAACCGGGTATTTGTACGAGTTTTTTATTGATTTCTTCCTCGATTTGCTGCTGCGAAATCGTTCTTTCGTCCCAATGTTTCAATGTGGCGATCGTAAACGATCGGTTTTTATCGAAGCGGCCGACGGTGGTGTAAATATCCTGGACGATTCCCGCTTTTTGATAGGGGTAAAGAATCTCTTCGATTTTCGCCG
>JAFGTC010000125.1 GCA_016934335.1 Candidatus Omnitrophota bacterium
GAGACGATTAAACAAAAGCGCGTAACCTACGATTTGGAACGGCAGATGAAAGACGCCGTTTTATTGAAATGTTCTGAATACGCCGAAGCTCTTATCGGCAACATGGAATGATTCATTTTGCTTGCAAATGAAACAGGGAGCAAACGGCAAGCATCTATTGACTTGGTCAGGCAATGTGTGCAAGATTGGCTTCCGCCTGGATGGCATCGTGGGCGGGAGCGTACCGGTTTTTAAATGGATGAGAAAGCAAGAACTTGTGTTTATTGCTGCACCGTAAGCAATCGAAAAAAAACCGTGATTCTGGGTCAAGAATCGCAATACCGGTAAAAGGGAGACAATCATGCAAAATAAAATCACAGTAGTTGGAGCAGGAAATGTAGGCGCTTCCTGCGCGTTGTATCTCGCACAGCAGGAACTGGGCGACGTCGTTCTGGTGGACATCGTTGAAGGCGTTCCCCAGGGGAAGGCTTTGGATATTCAGCAGGCCGGCGCGGTGCTCGGCTTCGACAGTAAAATCGTCGGCGCCAACGACTACGCAGCGTCCGCGGGATCGGACATTGTCGTCATCACCGCCGGTCTGGCGCGCAAGCCGGGCATGGATCGGCTCGATCTGCTCAAGAAGAATGCGGAAATCATCAGCGGCATTGTGGAAAACGTGAAGAACACCTCGCCGGACAGCATCATCATCATGGTCACCAATCCCATCGACGTGATGGTGTACCTGGCCTATAAGAAATCCGGCTTCCCCAGCCAGCGGGTTTTCGGGCAGGCGGGCATTCTGGATTCGGCCCGCTATGCGACCTTCATCGCCATGGAGCTGGGCGTATCGGTGAAGGAAGTAAACGCCATGATTTTAGGCGGGCACGGCGATTCGATGGTGCCCCTGCCGTCGTACAGCACGGTTTCGGGCATCCCCATCACCGAATTGATTCCGCCCAACCGCATCAAAGCGATCAGCGACCGCGCCCGGGTGGGCGGCGGCGAGATCGTCAAACTGCTGGGCACCGGCAGCGCCTATTACGCGCCGGCGGCCGCCACGGTGAAGATGGTCGAATCGATCGTCAACGACTCCAATCATCTGCTGCCCTGCTCGGTGTATGCGACCGGCCAGTATGGAATATCCGATCTGTATATCGGCCTGCCCGCCAAATTGGGGCGCGGCGGCGTGACGGATATTCTGGAGGTCAACCTCGACCCGGCCGACAAACAAGCCCTGCTCAATTCCTCTGAGATCTATCAAAAGAGCATCGCGGAAGTCAGCGATTTCGTTTAATTCCATCATCCCAAGCACCGAATTCAACGCATCGGCCCCGACTCGCTCGGGGCCGATTGTTTTGTACGGGCCGTGCAAAATGGGATGATTGAAATGAATCAAATCAAGCCAAGGGATTTATGGGCCTTATAAGCAGCGAATCTTAATGCCTTGATAGTTTGTAAATATAGTCAAATTAAATTTTTCGTAAATTTTTATAATTTTACTTGACGAATGTCGAGAGGGGGTGATATAGTTATTGTAATAGAAAAATTGTAATAAAAAAGGAATCCCATGGCGAGAATTTGCGGTAATCTGTTTGCGTTGGTGGTAGTTGCATGCTTAGGGGGCATGCTTTGAAACAACGGTAAAAGAAATTGTTGATAAATTTCACGAGGAAACGGCGGGCTAGGCTTAATTCTGAATCCGTTGAATTGATGCGAATTAATCTGGCTGTGGCTGCGATCTATATTTAATGAGAAAATGATTGAAAAGTGGATCATGGCGAGATTCCTGTTTTATTTGTTAATCGCCTTTACGGCAGTAATATTATTGATAATTGGAGTACATCACAATCCTTTTTCGAAGAATGATTCGGTTGCTGATCTCTATGGCGAAATATTGGTTCAGTATGAAGAATCCAGACTGAATGATGATAGAGAAGATGAGAAAGTCAAAGAAAAGTTTGTCGAACATAAACAATCGGATCCATCCGGTGATTTGGGCGTATTGCATGAAAAAGCAAGTCTGATCCCTATTTCTGAGTTTCCACAATTTTTCCAATCCATCGCTTTCAATATGGATTCCACTGATTTTCAAAATGTTTTACCTGAAGCGATCTACTGCGATTATCTACCATCCAGTTTTTCTATCGATAATCCGTCTGAAGATTTTTTTACGATTTATTTTGATTTTACTTCAAATCTATCGGATAACATCAGAGAACTTCGAAATTATTTATTGGAAAAATATCCCCCTGAAAAAGTCAACGATATTGCCTCAATGAATGAATCGGAGAAATCGGATTTCTTGCAATTGATTCAGAACTTGAAGTCATTGGAGGCTGAACAAAAAACAAGCGCGAAATGGCTTTATCGTATTCTTATGAAAGTGAATCTTGAGCCGGACGGTCAGAAAATACCGGCGGATTTTGATTCGCGGCCGATTGTATTACGCTATCTGAAGCAATTTGGAGAACCGAACCGACTTTTTGTCAGCGAAAGATTCGAAAAAATATCCCAAGAACGAAAATATAGCGCTGGGATGATATGGAACCGGGATCAATATAATATCATGCTGAGTTCAGCCTATAAATTCGAGCAGGATAAATTCAGCAACATAAGCATTCATATTTTCCCGTCTTACTATCCCTTATCGAAAATTGTTCCCCATCGCAAAATTTATGACGATGATAATTTGCACAGAGACTCCATCGCATCTCAAGCCATGCAATCTTTAGTCGATTGTGTTATAAATTCAACGATCAATTAATGTACACTGAGTTTGCCAGGAAGGATCGAAAAAACAGAAGATTCTCAGCTGAGGGCTGAGTTTGACTTTGAATCCGCCCGATTTTTTCTAACCATTGTATATGGATGTACGTTTTTTGATTTGGAATAAAAAACGGGCCGGCGCATTTGTCGCCGGCCCGCTGTTTTGAGGCGCTGCGTTTTGTTTAATTGACGGGCGTCAGTTCGACGCGCCGGTTGGCCTGGCGGTTTTCATCGGTGTCGTTCGGTTTGACCGGGCGGGTTAATCCCCATCCCTGAGCAGTCAAACGGTCGGCGGAAACGCCGTGAGTGATTAAGTATCGAACCACTGCGTCGGCGCGCCGCAGCGACAAGGCCTGATTGTATTTCTCGCCGCCGATGGAGTCGGTGTGCCCGTCGACCCGAATTTGAACCGACGGATTGTTCTTGAGAACTTCGACGATTTCATCCAAGGGTTTGTTGTAGACGGGGCGAATGTCGGCTTTGTCGTAATCGAAGAGCAGGTTTTGGATGACCCAGCATCCGCGCTCGTCGACTTTGGCGCCTTTCGGCGTATTGGGGCATTGATCGATGGAATCGTCGACGCCGTCGTTGTCCGAATCTTGGGCGGGGGCTTCTTCGACGGCTTCTTTCGCCGGCTTAACGCCGAAGAAGATTTCGTGGACGAAGCGGCCGAGTTCCTCCGGCGAATTCAGATCGGAGGCGTAGCGGAAGCCGCCGCAGTCCGTCAATTGCTGGAGTTTGTTCAAGGATCGGGTTCCATTGCTGTCGAAGCCGATCTGCACGGTATAGATGCAGGTGTTGGGATAGGCTTCGACCAGATCTTCGCCGGCGAACCAGGCGGCGTGGTTGTTGATCAGCAGGCCGTCGGAGACGATGACGATCGCCGTCCTTCCCTTGGCGCCCTGCAGCTGCTCTTGGATGGATTTCAGGCTGGCTTCCAGCATGGTGGCGCCGCCCATTTTTGTCAGAGAGGGAACTTTTTTCAGCAGGGCGGTTCGATCAAACGGTTTGAGGCGCTGGAGGATGGCGGATTTGGAATTAAAGGCCATCAGGCCGGCGTCGTAATAGGCGTCGGGCATCGCTTCAATGAAGGCGGTCAAAAAGTCGATTTCCTGCAGCCGCTTTCCTTCGAGGCTCATCGAGGAAGAGGCGTCCGCCAGCAGAAAAATTTGATCGATGGCGGTCATCGGCATATCGCTTTGCCGGGCCGGCGTCTTGCGTGCGAGATTGGAGCAGCCCGACAGGGTCGCCAAAAACATCGCCATGCATAATAAAACAGTGAGTTTGCGAATCGACAAGTTCATGCTTCGTTCTCCGTCTGGAAGATTTTTTCCCGTTATTCATTCAACCAAAATCATTAGGAACATCCATCATATTATTCCGTTCAAAAAAATAAAGTGAAAGGTGAATGGGGAGAAAAAAGGGGGCGGAACTGCGCCGCGCCGCCCCCTTGGAGTTTTTTCAGTTTATCCGCCGCAAGTCAATGTTCGTTTTGCAGCGTTTTATTGAAGCGGCCAATCAAGAATCGAGGTGGGGATCATGAAAGTCGCTTCGGTCCAGTTGGCGTCGTTGTCGCCGTCGCCGACCCACATGGCCTGCGCGTCGAAGCCGCCTTCCGGCAGGTCGGTGTCGATGCACAGGTGGGTGAAGCTGATCATGCTTCCTTCGAGAGGATCGGGAAGCATCGGCGTCCAGCCCAATTGGTCCATGAGGTCGTAATCGATCTCATCCGGCAGGGGATCGGGATCGCTGTAGTAGAGGCTGTGTTCGAGCGAATCCCAGGGGATTTTTACTTCGATAATGTATTTGCCCTCTTCGATCTTCACAACGGATTCCCATGCCGTATTGACTTCGCCTCGAACGATCGTTCCGTCCTCCAGGGTTTTGTCGGATGAATCGGAGCGGGCGCCGAGTCGGGTTCCGACGCACCATTGCCGAGTCATGTCGACGGTCTGATCCTCGGTGGCGCCGATGGCGATGATCATTTCGCCCGGCAGCCATTGGCCGCCCGACTCAGTGTCTTGATAGAAATCAGGGTAGAGCAATATATCCTGGGCGGGATTGTGGGTGAAATCGATGAACCATTGAACGCCGTCGCGCTCCCACCAGGCGTAAGTGGTCGTGCCCTCCGCGAAGGAAATGAAATTATCCTCCACTTCGGCGGCGCAATAGAGCGCTTCGTCGTTGTACATCATGGCGAAGGTGCAGACTGCGTCGGGATCGTTCCAGTTGTAGCCGCCCGTCTCGGCGACCGTGTCTTTGTCATAAGTCACCCATTCCGCCTGGCTCCAATCGTCGAGAGAGGCGTCGATGACGGGGCCGCTGGTGAAATAGATGCTGTATTTCGGCGCGTCCGGATTCTGAGCGCCGGCGTTCACTGCGAAAAGCGCCAGAGCGAAGGCTGCGAAAAATCCTATCCTTGTCTTCATCATAATCTCCTCGCTACGAATTGAATGCAAATAAATGATTTACCAGAATATACAATACAAAAAAAGCATGTGTCAAGCGAAAGAATAATTATGGCCTGCATCACGCCGCTCGCCTTGAAAGAGGGAGAGGCGGCGTGTTCAGGAAGGGGGATGTCTATGAATAAAGAAACGCCTGCGGGACTTGGCCCGGCAGGCGTTTCTTTTGAATGAATGGATGTTGTTTTGAGTGGAACTTTGCGATTATGGGTCGGCGAAGAATTTAAGGAATACTCATGGAATATTGGATACTGCATCGCGGTTCGACGGCGTCTTGTAAGGCGTTGTTTTTTTGAATCGCTTGAATTTATCTCGAATCGCTTTACTCTCGGAGGCCGGGATCTCTTGATCGCTTTCGACCGATCCTTGGTCGTCGCCGGATTTATCTTCTTTGGAGCGGAACAAGCCGAAGAAGTCGAATTTTTTGGATGATTCGATTTCGGTCTTCGAGCGGGATGGAGTTTTGTAAGGGAGTTCTTTTTTGAAGGCGTCAAAGTTGGATTGCTCCTTCATGATCTGATACTGCGAAGGAGGCTTGATCTCCATGGGGCCGATCAATTCGACAAAGGTGCCGTCGGGATCCTGGATCAGGATGAAATGATTATCGCCCATTTCGAGGGGAGTTTCACCCAAAAGGGGAATGTTGTTCTCTTGGATGCGTTGATAGATGGGGGCCAGATTGGCGACGCTGAATGTCAGGTATTGAACGCCGGTATGGCTGTGAATATAGTCATTCTCCTGTTTTCGGGCGCGGTCGCCGAATGTCATTAGTTTTAACTGGGTGGCGTCTTCGCCGAAGCCGAGTTTCAGCACTTCGACGTGGATGGGCAGGTTGTCGGTCAAACCCGACTGCTTGCCGAAATCGGCGTCGACGTCGAAGCGGGCCCGTTCGACCTGCACCATTCCAACGATGTCTTTGTAAAAGTGGAGGGATTGATCCAGATCAGAGACGATCATCCCGATCATGATGGTTTTGGAGGAAAATTCATCGACGGCTCCAAACGAGGTTAGGCCGATTGCGAAGATAAAGAGGGTTGTCAGCGCCATGCGTTTCATAAACAACTCCTGATAAAGAGAATGTGAGATGCGGTGAACCATGGTGATACTTTAGTGGACGGGCCGTCCTTTTGTCCAGGGATTTTCTCGAGAACGGCCTGCCGGGCGTCCAGCTGAACGTTTTGACATCGTCCATCCGCAAGGATATACTTCATCACATTTATAACAAGTACCAAAAGCGAATTTTTAGAGTGAGACATACGTGAAACGCCGGTTTGCAAATCCAGCCCGGACGCCCGAAGGGACGCCGCATCGAATGGCGGGAATAGCACAGGCGGAAGCGGCTTCTCTTCCTTTTGGCGCCAATATCAATCTATTGGAAGGTGAATCCAATGTCAGAGCAGAAGACATGTAAAGTCAAAATCATAGGCGCGACAGGGTATACGGGCGGCGAGTTGATCCGTCTCCTGGCAACGCATCCGCACGTGGAAATCGTTTCCCTGACGGGGGCGGGGATCGGGGCGGATCAGCCCGTTTCCAATTTTTGGTCGTGGCTGCGTAATGTGTGCGATTTAACGGTATCGGAAGAGCAAGTCGGCGATTCTCAGGGCGCCGATGTCGTTTTTCTCAGCGTTCCTCATGGAGTCTCCATGAAATTGGCGCCGGCCTATTTGGAGAAGGGCTGCAAGGTGATCGATCTATCGGCCGATTATCGTTTTCGCGATTTATCCATCCGCGACGCCTGGTACGACGGAGAACACACGTCTCCGGAATTATGCCAAACGGCGGCGTACGGAATGCCGGAATTGTTCCGCGAGGAGATCAAGTCGGCGCAGTTGATCGCCAATCCGGGCTGTTACCCGACCACGGTGATTCTGGGGCTTTATCCAGCCATTCGCGAGGGATTGGTTCAGCCGAACGGCATTCATGTCAACTCATCGACCGGCGTGACCGGCGCGGGGAAAAAAGCCAATTTGACCTTTCATCATCCCGAATTGGATCAAAATTACTTCGCCTATCGAATCGGAAGGCATCAGCATTGCCCCGAGATGATAGACATCTTAAGCCGGGCGACGGGGAAGGATGTGTCGCTGGCGTTTGTTCCGCATGTTCTGCCGCTGCAGCGCGGCATTCTCTCGACGATGTATTGCCGCAAAGCGGGCGGCGCGTCGGTTCAGGAAATCTGGGAAGCTTACAATAAAATGTATGAGGGCGAACAATTCATTCGCTTGTATCCGCTGGGCAAGGCGCCGGATCTGCAGGGCGTTCGCATGAGCAATTTTGTCGATATTTCGATTCAGGAAGACGTCATAACAGGCGATGTCATCATTCTTTCCGCCGAGGATAATTTGGTGAAAGGGGCCGCCGGCCAGGCCGTCCAGAATCTGAATGTTATGATGGGCTATCCGGAAAAGTACGGTCTATTGCCGAAATAGCCGCAAATCGATGGTGGATGATCCAACTTTTTAAGGGGAGTGTTTTATTATGCATTTGTTTCGCTGGTCTTTTTGGATTTGTTCTTTTGGTTTGGGATTTTTATTCGTTCAGGGCGCTTTCGCCGCACCTTCGGCGGAGGCGCCAGCTCGGAATTCAGCGTTTGTTTTGCTCGATTCCGGCCAGGATTCGGTGAGACTGCTGTATCGGAATCCCGCAAATCAGCGGTATGTTCGCGTCGATTCGGCCGCCTACATCGGCATTCCCGCAGGCGCTTCGTATGAAGTGGACTATATTTCCTGGGAGCAGCGCCCCTACGGCGCGAGCGAAGATTCCCCGCCGAGCGTGCGCTCTGAATCGTTGTCCAGCGAGGAATTCACAAAAATCCATAGCGCTCTCGGTTCGGCGGTGAAAGCGCAGACATTCCAATTTCAAGAGATCGATGTTCTCAAAATCGAGATCAATTCCTTTTCCAAGGTTTCCGCTTCGAATGACGCCAGCGTTACGCTGATGGAATTGGAGTTTGAAGTCTCGTGGCGGGAAGGGGATGCGCCGCGAGCGGAGCGGACCAGCGATCTGGATGCGGGATTCAACCGCATGTTCCGCAATCTGTGCGTCAACGGCGAGCAGATTTCTTCGTTGCGCCGGAAGCGAATTTTACCCGAAAAAGAGAAGGATCAGGGATTTTCTCCTTCCATTGTTGGATACAAAGAAGATGGAGCGCTGATCAATCTGGCCAAAGCCTCCGTCGCCCATCGCGCGGACGCCGTTCTTGTTCGCGTTCGAGAGACGGGCATGACGGCCGTCCGGGCGCAGGATTTACTCATACAGGGCGTCCTGCCGGATCGAGTGGTCCTGGATCAAGTGCGGATCTGGCATCGCGGCGTAGAGCAGCCTGCCGCCATCGATGAAAAGGGAGACGGCGTCTTCGGCGAAGAAGACGCCATCCTTTTTTACGGCCGGGAATCCGATTCGGAATATACCCAGGATTCCCATTATTATTTGACCTGGTTTGAGATGGAGACGCCGCCGCTCCGAATTGAAACCCTGGCGATGGAATTCGGCGAAGGCGGTGCGGATGCTTTCCTGTTCAACCGCCGGTACGATGAAGACCGCATGCTGGTCGAAGAGAAGAGCAACTTGAATTATGGCTGGTATTATCTTGAAATGGATGAACGCTCCAAGACGCTCGATCTCGATTTACCGGATCTTGCGGCGGAAGGTCAGGTTCAAATTACGCTCAACGCTTTCAATAAATCGCGGATCAATAAAGGCTTCACGGTTAGTGTCAACGACGCCACCGCTCATTTTTCATCGAAGGATCGGATCAATGTCGCTTCAACTTACAAATTTACCGCATCCGCCACGGAGTTCATAAAAGCATCCACCTTCTCGATCACCTTGGATGAAGATCCGGAGCCGTATTTTCCCTTAAAAGAAGGCTTGAGCGAAAAAGTCGAAAACGTTCCCCATCTCTTTTTCGATTCGATCGAAATACTTTATCCCCGGCGAGCGATGTTCGAGGAGAACGGTCTGGCGATTGAGCGCTCCCATCAAAATATGGATGCGTCTTCGTTGATTGTACAGGCAACCGGCGAAGCGAGGCCCTTCAGCGCTTGGATCGTGGATGCGACGGGGCAGGTGATTCGCTGGACGGCCGACGCGGCGGAAGGACAGGCGTCGGTTGCATGGCCCCGGGGCGATTGGCAAGTAATGGAATTCATCCATGACGCCGACGTTCCCGGCCCCTATACCGTGGATCGGGATTATATGTCGTCCCTGCATCGGCGGGATCAAGGATACGATTACATTATTGTCGCGCCGCGATTTATGGCGATGACGGCCAAAGAGTTGGCGAACAAGCGGTCGGATGAGGGATTTGAGGTGCTCTTGGTCGATGTGCAGGACATCTATGACGAATTCAATTACGGCTATCCGGATTGCCAGGCCATTAAGAACTTCTTCCGCTATGCGCAGTCGGAATGGACGGGGCTGTCGCCGGAATTCGTCCTGTTGATCGGGGATTGCACATGGGATCATCGAGACCGCCTGGGAACGGGAGCGAAGGACTTTCTGCCTACTTACGCTCCGTTGAACGATCCGATGGAAGACGCTTCGGATGAATGGTACGCCTATCTATGGGGGGGGATGAACGATTATTTCTCCGATTTGATCATGGGGCGCATATCCGTTCAAAATGTAGATGATTTAAAGAAATATATCGACAAGATCGGCGTCTATGAAAAGGCGGCCGTCGGGCCGTGGCGAGCGCGGAGCGTATACATCACCGACGACGATGACGGCACGTTCGAGCGCTTCGCGATCAGCAATTCGCAAAAAAGCCTGCCGGATAATTACTATCCCCACTTTATTCATCAGGGAGATTATCCGCTCGTCACCAATCCTTATTTGTACCACAGGTTTATGGACAGCACCGAGCCCGGCAGCGAGAAATATCGGAACAAAAAATATTGTCCGCTGTGCGCCAAAGCAATTATCGATGAGTTCGATCACGGCTCCGTCATCATGCAGTATATCGGGCACGGAGGCAATCAGTTGTGGTCGGACGAACGAATTTTTTACGGCACTGATAAACTGACCAGCAATCTGCTGGAGCTGCAGCCCAATACGCGCTTCCCCTTTGTCGTCAGCTGGTCTTGCCTGACCGGCTATCTCAATTTCAATATTCAGCCGTTTACCATCTGCTTGTCGGAAGAGTTGATCCGCTATCCGGATCGGGGGGCGATCGGCGTCTGGGGGCCGAGCGGCGGGGGGACGACCAACAAGCATATGAGCCTCTCGAAATACATGCTGCGCAACTTTACGCTCGACGGTTTGGATCGATTGGGCGAAGCGACGACCATGACCAAAATCGAGTTCATGCAGGAAGAGACCAGTCCTTCGCTCGTCCACCAATATATTCTCTTCGGCGATCCGGCCGTGCGCTTGTCACTGCCGGAGGAGAATGTTCCCGTCGCCGTCAACCCGCCTTATTTTGTTACGGAGAGCGATCAGAAAATTGAAATTGACGCCCAACTGGCGGAATTGAAAGAAGGAAATGCAATCGTTTCCATGACTCTCGGCGGCGAGCATGTGTATGAAAGCAAGCCCTTCGAGTTTTCCGGCGGCCGGATTCTCCATTCGTTTTCCACCGAGTTGGAGGCTGTCTCCGAATCTACGGCGACGGTGCGCTTTTATGCGTGGAGCGAGAAAGAAAATCGCGACGCCTGGGGCGGCGCCGCCATCCCGCAGAAAACCATTCAAATGGAGTTGGGAGGCGAGTCGGTCGTTTGGGATGAGAAGGAAGCAAGCGTTCAGTTCATCCTGACGAATCCTTCTCCCTTTGCGTTGGAAAATGTCGCGTGCGAACTGCGTATGGGCGATCAAGTGGAAGCCGTCTCCGCTCCCGAGATCGCGGCCAATGCAACGGCGGCGGTTCAATGGACGGGAGTCGCTCCCGAGTCGGCCGCATGCGCGTATGCTTTCGTCCTGGAGGATCAGGAGCAGGGAATCCAACCTACGCCTGAAATGAACCCTTTGATCATCCCTCTTCGTACGCTGGATAATCCGATTACGCCGCTGCTGGGCGTCGTTTCGTATTCAGGTAAGGAATTAGTGGAGGATCAGCTGGTTCGAATGCAGATTCAGGTCCGGAATTTTGCGAAGGAAGGCGAGTCGTCATCCTCCTTTTCTTTGGCCGGTCCGGGCGCCGCAACGGACGTCAAAGATGTCACCCTGGCCGCGGGGCGGGAAAGGCGGTTGGATTTTTCCATCAATCTGCCTCAGGCGGGCGAGTATGAATATCTCTTATCCAAACGCTCCGGCGATGCGATCGAAACGGCTTCCATCGCCTTGACGGTTTACGGAAAGCCCGATCTGGCGCTGGCGGAGGGCGATTTTTCGTTTGAGCCGGCGCGTCCGGTCATTGGAAGCACCGTTCGATTGAAGACGACGGTTTTCAATGTGGGCGAAGGGCCGGCGTTGAATATAGTCGTCAAGGCGTTCGACGGCGATCCATCCCTGAAGCGCGAACTGCGGCCCTACAATTCCTATCGCTCCTCCAGCATCGATCGATTGGAGCCGGGCGAGATGAAGGAAATCGAGCTCGTCTGGGATCCTGAGGGATATGAGGGGTTGGGAACGCACGAAATTCACTTTGTGGTCGATCCGCAGAATCGGATCGAGGAACTGAGCGAGGACAACAATCGATCGAGCGCGGGATTGACGCTGCACGATCTGCCGGATCTCGCCGTCGATCGATGGACCGATCACGGTTTCCGCACAGAATTGAAAAATAAAATCGCGCTGTGGGGGCAGCCGTTGGATTTGATCGGGAAAATCAGCAACATCGGCGATTCGGACGCCGACTATGTCCGCTTTACGTTCGTGCACAATCGAAAAGACATCACTTATTTTTTCGATAGAATTCCTAAGAGTTTTCGCGAAGAGACGAGCATCGAAGTTCCTCTTTACGCCAGTAAAAATACGCTGCGCATCGTGGCGGATCGCTATGACTTGATCGCCGAGAAAAACGAAAAGGACAACTCGGTGGATTTCGGCAACAACATCAGTGAAGAAGCCCGCATGGATTTTGACATCATGATGCCCGTCGCGCCCGTGGTCGCAGGGCGGCGCATCTATCGAGTCACCAATGAAGATACGTTCAGCGCGGGTAAAGGTGAATTTTTGGTATTTGACGAAAAACAGAATGAGTTGCTGCTCCTGCCGAATTTGGATGACATCCGCTATCGCATCGTCCCGGCGTTTGTCCAAGATGAAAAAAGTTTTTCGCTGGCTCATCCCAATCTGATATGGAAATGGAATAAAATATTCAACTGCTTCTATTCTCCCTTGAAAAAAGATACGCCTCTCCGTTTGAGTCTGCCGGCGCCCAATGGAATCTACGATGTTTCCATGCATATCTTCAGCCCCGCCTACGCTCAAGGAAAAACGGAGCGAATTCGCATCAAGACGCCGCAGGATCTCGATCCGCAGCTCATCGAGCATGGCGAGGTCGAATCCGGCGATTATATGCGCTTGATCAGCCGGGCCTACCGTATTCGCGACGATCAGTTATTGATCGAACTGCGGCCCGTTATCGGCGGCGAATCCACTGTCATTGCGGACATTCAGTTCACTCGCGCCGATAACGAACAGCCCATCTCCGGCGGCTATTTGTCCCCCTATCTGCCTGCGCCCGGTTCGGGGGGAGGGCAGGCGGTCATGCGCTGGGAGGCGGAGATTCCGGAAGGAACGGATCTTCAGTTCAAGGCTCGCTGGGTGATGAGCCAGAAAGACGGCTCGTTCCGGTTCTTCCCCTGGGCGCGGATTGTGGACGGCAAGGAGGGGAGGCTGCAATTGCCCGGCCGCGGCGATTATTTCCAGTATTATGTTGACTTTATTCGCTATGCGAACGGCGCGGAGACGCCCAAACTGCGGTCGATTTCCATCTCGATTCCATGCATAGAGAGTTAGATCAGAAGAGCCGGCGAGCGGCAAAAAAACGGCGGCTTGTTGACATTCCAGGATCAGTTGATTACCTTTTGAACTGAATTCGATTCGCCGGTTTTCTTGAAGAATCGATGAATGAATTCGCGTCAGGGATGTTCAAATCGTGGATTCGACTTTTATGGGAAGGCTATGGATATATCCCAGTATCTCAATCGCGCGCAGACGGCTTTGAAGGAAGGCGAGTTGGATCTTGCCGTTCAGTATTTTCAGCAAATCCTGAAGCGTTTTCCTCATCATCCCGAAGCTTTGCAGGGGATGAAGGACATCAAAATCGCTTTGGCTAAAAAGAAATTCCCGCCTTGGATGCGGGAAATCCAATCGATATGGTATACCCTGCGCATGGCGTTGGGAGGCGGCAAGTCGATCTATCCGCAGGTCGAACTTCTATACCATTGCCAGCCGGATCGTCTTCGAACCGCCCTGTTGTATGCGCGCAGCGCGGAGCAGTCGGAGTTATGGGAGGAGGCGCATGAAGCCTATGAGCGCGTTCTCGATCAAAACGCCACCCATATCAAGGCGTTGTCCGGCGATGCGGAAGTCTTAGTGAACCTGGATCGGTTGGACGAAGCGGCGGAGCGTTATCAGAGGCTGCAGGCGTTGAAGCCGGATGACGATCGCATCACCCATCGTCTGCGCGACATTTCCGCCCGCTCCTACGCCCGCGTGGGCATCCCGGAGAATCTTCAAGCGCGCCGCGCCGCCATCGAAAAAGAAAAGCGGGAGGCGATCGCCCCTCCTGAAATCATGGAGGATCTGGAAAAAACGCTGGAGGCGTATCGAAAGAATCCGGAGAATAATGAACTCGGCGTGCAGATCGCCTCGCATTATCGCAAAGCCGCTCTTTTCGACGCCGCCAATCAAACGCTGGCGAAAATTTTGGACAAGCATCCCGATTATGAACCGGCGCGCCGCGAACAGGCGCGCGTGTGGCGGCAGTCCGGCGATTTGTCCATAGCTCAAAGTCTGTATCAAGAACTTCTGAATGAGGCGCCGGACGATTTGGCGTTGAAAGATGAATATCTTCAAACAACCGTGGCTCTCCTGGAGAAGCAAGTGAAAGAGGGCGGCGCCGGGGGAGAGGCGATCGCGCAGCTGGAGCGTATGAGAATTCAGCGGGATCAAAACCGCATCACCTATTTGGAGCATTATATCATCGATCATCCGGAGGCGTTTGAGCAGCGGCTGGAATTGGGGAATTTGCTGCTTCAAAGCGGGCGGCCGGACGATGCGGCGCCCGTTTTGCAGCGCGTCATTCACGAGCCTTCGTATGCGGGAAGAGGATTTTTTATGCTGGGGCAGTGCTTCCGCGCCAAGAAGGATTTGGCCCTCGCCGTGCAGCAATATGAAAAAGCGCTCGATTTTTTCAAAAACAAAGGGTATTCGCATGTTTTATCGATGGATTTAAAACAGGTGTATTACTATCTCGGGATGGCGAAAGAGGAATTGGGCGATAAAACAGGCGCCAAAGAGGCGTATGGAATGATCTATTCGGAGGATGTCAATTATCGAGACATCCGCCGGCGGTACGAGAATCTGTTTACCTGATGCAAGAATCGGCGCGGCCCTGATCGAAGGAGGCGGTCTTACTCTTTTTCAGGGCCTCCTTTGCGTTGGGCCTCCTTTGCGTTGAATGACGAATAAGGTTGCATCGTCGCGAAATTGATGGTCGTCGCAGCAGCTGACGACGTCTTGGACGATCGCTTCGACGAATGGCTGCGGGGAAAGATGATGATGCTTCAGAACCAGCTCCTCCAGCCGCGCCGGCGAAAACAATTCTCCTTCCTGGTCGCGAATTTCCACGAGGCCGTCCGTGAATAAAATCAACTTGTCGTCGGGTTGGATGGTGGTCTCTTTTTCGTCGTAGTCGTCCGACTCCAGCAATTTGAGCGGAAATCCGTGAGCGGTTTTGAGATAGTCGACATGGTGGGAGGCCGCCCGGTAGAGCATGACCGGCTCATGTCCGGCGGAGCAGTATCTCAGTTTCATGTTATCCAGGTTAAGTACGCCATAGAACATGGTGACATAAAAGGTCGGCGCTAAATGCTCGTTCAATTTTTCGTTGGTCACTTTCAAAGCGGTGCTGGGAAAGTGGAACGTGCTGGTGAAGGAATGCATCAGCGTGTGAGTGATGGCCATGACGACGGCGGCCGACGCGCCGTGGCCGGTCACATCGGCGATTAACAATCCCCAATAGGATCGCCCGATCTCGATCACGTCGAAATAATCGCCCCCCGCCTGGGCGCAGGGGCCGTAGTAGCAGCCGAATTCGAATTCCGGGTGATCGGGGAAGCGGTTGGGTAAAAAAGAGCGTTGGATGTCGCCGACCTCTTTGAGTTCGGCTTCGATGATTTCTTGGGCGCTTCGCAGCTGTTCGTTGGCGAGCTGCAGTTCTCGCTTGGAATAAAGAAGATTCTGCTGAAGATCGCGAATGCGCAGCATGGCCCGCACCCGAGCCAGCAGTTCGGCTTTACTGGGGGGTTTGACCATGTATTCGTCCGCGCCCGCATCAAGACCTTGCACTTTGCTGTCGGTGTCGTCCAGATTGGTGAGCAGCATGACCGGCACGAAATGATAGGGATTGTTGGCTTTGATCTTCCGGCAGGCGTCGAAGCCGTTGGTCCCCGGCATGCAGACGTCCATCAAAACCAGATCGGGGGGGGAGTCTTTGACGATCTGGACGGCTTCGTCGCCCGAATGAGCGCGCCGTATCCGGTACCCCTCCGGCTGCAGGATCAGATCCAATAGGTCCAGATTGATGTCTTCATCGTCGACGATTAAAACGACGCGCTTTGTGTTCGAGGAGAAATCGGCTTTCATGACAGTTCCGGTTGGTACAGAATTACCTCTTTGATGAATAATATCTTACGCTCTTCGCAGCGGCGTTATTCTGGGGATTACGGGTTGGGCTGGAACAGCATCCTCCAGTAAATAAACACAAAATCTACGAGCTGGTAAGGGGGATGTTGAATTCGGGTGGTCGAACCCTCATCCGGGATGAGGCAATCCGAGCGGCGCATATCCAGGCGCATGGCGCCTTCTATTCAGCGATATAGGCATCCACGAAAATAGCCGATTTGACAACGGCAATCTCGTCGCTGTGCGCAAAAATCAGGTCTTCGATCTCCTGGGGCGGCGTCGGCAGGGTCTCCATGACATCGAGAATTTTGGATCGTTCGAGCGGCCCCAAGTCGATCTGAGCGCCGGGATTCTCCTCTTCGATCCTGCGCACTCGCTCCGACAGATCGTCCACGGGCTTCATGTATTGGCGCCAGACGGCTTTCCGTTCATTCTCTTCATCCGCTTGGCCCCACTGATGCAAGGCGCCCGCCGTCAAGCGGGTCATGTAAATGTATTCGTTCATCGACATTTTTTCTTTGTCCAAGTCCTTGGTAAGTTCGAGGCCGATCTCGCTGAGGGCGGCGAAGAAATTCAAAAAGCGCAGGCCCATTTTCATTTTATCCAGAGCGCCGGGAGTTTCGGTTTGCGCCATAAACTCAAAAAGCCAATCCAACCGCTCTTCCGCCGCGATCAAAAGCTGGGTTCGAATTTTTAAAAAGGAGGCGTATCGTTCTTCTTGAATTTGGCTGTTTTCGGGAGGGGTGAAAGGATAGGCCTGGTTGATTTCGCGCTTCCGGGTCTCCCAAACTCCGATGTTCTGCTGCACATCCTGGAAATAATGGTAGCCCGCCGCTCCCAGGACGATGGCTATAAGCAGCAGGAGAATGACGATCCCCAAACAGCCTCCGCAGCCAATTTTTACCCAGCGTTTATTGGACATGGTTGATCCCTTCCAAGAAGAACTCGTCGCCTTTTTGTTTACGAGGATTACAATAACCATTTCTTGTCGGCTTGACAAGAATAATGCGGATGGACGCCGCTTCCTGCACTTCGGGCGGCGCCCCGGAAGAAAATCGATTGTTTCCGTTACATAATTTATAGCGCCGGGATGATGTGGTTTTGGAACTTTCCCTACACTTAGTGTCAACCAAAGTGTAAACTGATGTTATAATATCAATGAAGTTGGTGATCGAAGAAAACAGAGAGGCAAAAATGAGCGGCAGGATGCCCAAAGCGCCAGTCTACTATGCATTGGCTCAAGCGCGGTTTAATCCGGTTGCAGCCATGAAGAAATATGTTTGCGAGGTTCAAGATATTCTTCGCCAGAAAGGTTATACACTTTTTGAACCTCAAGAAATTAAACAACTACATATCACGGCGGCATCTAAGCAATCACCAGAAACTGTAAAAGTAGGTAAAAGTGCAACATGGCTTATCACAAAACCCAAAAGAGACGCCGGATTCATTCTAGGAACTTCCTCTTTAGCCTATCATACTACCGACTATGAGACTCACAATGAATTTCTTCAAGAATTTTTGGTCGGTCTTAAAGCGGTTCATCAAATAGTACGACTCGATCACCTCAGCCGAATTGGGCTGCGTTACCTTGACGCCGTATTACCGGATGAAAAGGAGACTGTGGAGCAATATTTAGCAAAAGGGCTGCATGGCGTTCCTTTTGAAGGAAGACTCCGTTATGGTTTTACCGAATCGGTGTTCGAAACGAATAGTGAACCACTTATCCGGCAAGGCACATTGATTGTTCGCATTCATCGTGCAATTGCGCCTTTGGGCTATCCGCCTGATCTAGTTCCTTATGGATTGGCGCCAATGCCGCGTTTTGATATCAAAAATGTAATTGCACATGCTGTGGTTGATACCGATCACTTTGTCGAAGGTCAAATGCCGTTAAATTTTGGGGAAATAGAACAACAGTTAATTTCGCTGCATTCGGAAATAAAAAAATCTTTCGATGCAACGATTACACCTTATGCTAAAGAAGTATGGAATTGAGCAATAAACGGAGGCATCGATGTACGCTGACAACCTATCGCATTATGACGCATCGTTTCATTCCTTATGCTTACGGCATTCCAGTACCGGGAGTGTCTATGATGTAAGATATTCTGAAAAATGGCGTCATTTCATCCAGAACTTTATTCCAATAGAGATGTCTAATACAACAATATCTGAAAAAACAGAATTGGATGTTCGTACAGCAAGCGAGCACATTAAAAATATCCGTAATGTGTTCAATCCATCGGTTTCTGATCTCGCTCATTTATTCGATGTATCTCGACAATCCATCTACAAATGGTTGGCAAATGAATCGATGCCTGAAGAAGAGAAAATGGAGCGTATTATAGAGTTAAGTCATATTGCTGATGCGTTTCATGACGCTGGGATTGAACGGGGAGGAATATTATTGAAGATGAAAGCCTTTCATGGACGCTCGCTGTGGGATTTACTGAAGTCTGGCGAGGATTGCAGGCGGCAGGTTCGTGCTCTTATCAACGAAGCGAAGATGATGGATTCTTCCTACAAACAATCTGGTCTTGCTGAATCCAAGTCGAAGCCTACGCGCGACTGGCAGGCGTCAATATCTATCCCTGGCTCCATTGAGGAAGACTGACAGGAGATAGATGCATGTCAGACTGTGATCCATGGCGACAGGGGAGCGTCCTGACCACCGAGCACGCAAAGGCATTCGATTTGTGCGCATCTCCAATGCCCGATGAGCGTGTTGTCGTAATATCTCACGACTGTGACATAAGAAGTTCACAAGAAACAACGGTGGAAGTAATCATTGGAAATGTTATTGCAAGAGCTGATCCCATGTATGAGAATGCAAGGCACCCACGTGTTCTTCATCTTACATTCTTTGTTCAAGAACAAAATAAGGGAGAAATATACGTAGAACTGCGACATTCCAATAGAAGAACGATTCAGAAAGATGAATTTAGTAAACATTCTGATTCCCCCGATCCCAATCTTATTTTATCTTCCGATGAAAAACGAGCGCTGAAGCAATGGTTGGCTGCGCGTTACGGAAGGCCCGCTTTCCCCAATGCCTTTGAGAGAAGGTTGAAAGAAAAGAAAATAATCTATAAAAAAATCGCTCATATTTTAAAGCCCAATAGCAAATATCTGGTTGGACTTTTCTTTGACTTAGGGGAAGATCGCAACTGCGAATTAGAAGATGACAAACCATACAATCTATCGATTTATCTGGTTTATGATGCAATAGAAGGCGGTATTTTGGCGAGAGAATCGGCCGAGAAAACCGCAAAAAAATTGGAAACGCTATTCTATGACGCTTTTGGAAAGCCTTCTGAGGCCGCCAAGCTGGCGTTAGAAAACTGTGGCGTCATCGCGGATACTCATTTCTCGCTTGCGGATATTCGTAAGATTGATCAATGGCGGATCGAATATATCAGCCTTCAAAATGATCCATCGGATGATTTCATTGAAACAGGAAAAATACCTGTGTAAATATTGGTAAGAGAACGGATTCTTTTGTACAATACAAAAATCCGATCGCATCATCCTGGCATTCCCTCTAATACATAACTTCTGAAACAACAACGTTGATGCGGGTACTTTGACGAAGATTGGCGAAGCGCTCATGAACAGCGGGAAATATGTTGTAGGATCGATTGTTGCGGGGATTGTCCTGATCGCCGGATTGGCGGCTTTGAAAAACGGCCAGCGCGCCGCCCAGTGGAGCGATGAGCCGTTGATTTTGTATTGCGCCGCCGGCATGAAGAATCCGGTCGCCGCCGTCGTGAAGCAATACGCCGATGAATACGGCGTCGCCGTGCAGGTCAATTACGGCGGCTCGGGGACCTTATTGAGCAATCTGCGCGTCGCGCAAACCGGCGATCTCTATCTGGCCGCCGATGAGACATACATCGAGAAGGCGCGCGAACTGAATTTGGTGGACGAATCCATCCCGTTGGCTTGGATTGAGCCGGTAATCGCTGTTCCCCGCGGAAATCCGAAAAAAATCGGAAGCCTCGCCGATCTGCTGCGCGAGGACGTCCAGGTCGCTTTGGCCAATCCCGACGCGGCCGCCGTCGGTCTGGCGACTCGGTTGGTATTGGAGAACATGGGGATGTGGGAGGCGATAAGCGGCCGCGTCAAAGTCTTTAAGCCGACGGTGAACGATATCGCCAACGATCTCAAGATCGGATCGGTGGATGCGGGCGTCGTCTGGGATGCGGTGGCCGCGCAATATCCCGAATTGGATTTCATTCGATCGCCCGA
>JAFGTC010000126.1 GCA_016934335.1 Candidatus Omnitrophota bacterium
AAAACAGCCGGGGATACAAAGTGAGTTGGAATGGATTCAAACTGCATGTGGACAGCGCCGACGGCCAGATCCCCATTTCCTGTATCTAGACCTCGGCATCCGTGCATGACAGTCAAGCGGCGATCCCGTTAGCGAAAATCACCAGTCAACGAGTGACGAATTTATATGATCTAATGGACGCCGCCTACGATGCGGAGGCGATCAAAGAGGATAGTCGCCGTCGGGGCCGAGTACCCATCATTGACAGCAATCCCCGGCGAAAAGAAAAGCAGGAAATGGATCCGGCCTCCCGGCTCCGGTATAACGAACGCAGCATAGCCGAACGGTTGATGGGCCGCTTGAAGGAAGAGTTTGGCGGCTCGCATGTGAAGGTGAGAGGTCATCGAAAGGTGATGACTCATCTGATGTTTGGCGTGTTGGCCTTGACGGCTGATCAACTTTTGCGTCTAGTAATGTAAGAGTTGACCGATAATGAAGGTCGGGTGGAAACGATCAAGGGAGAGGTCTATCCGAAAAACACCCAAAAGCGACGGAAAAGTAAGATCAAGAAGAGTCAACTCCCCCCCCAAAAAAATTATTCAGAAAATCACCTCGTGAGTTTTCATCCCACGAGGCATTTTGCAAGAAAATCCAATATAAATCAAAAAAAACGTCAGCGCGAAAAAAATTTGGGGCTCCAACGCCGATTTACTTAATTGTCTATATTCTAAGAAGATTTTGGGTGAAAAAAAATCATTCTTTATTGCTGATGCGTATCATTAAATGTGAGGCACTACCTTTCGATTCTAAGGCATTTGGCTCTCAATCTGATCGCACAAGAGAAATCGACTACATTAGGGACGCAAGTCAAACGAATGAAAGCCGCATGGGATAATAACTACCTGCTCAAGTTGTTAACCCAGAAAAGAACGACTTGATTTCATGCGATTGCCCTGATCCTTTATCCAGCCAAGAATTGAAATGCTTTTTTGATCATGCTTAATCCGGCGGCGTAGGGTGGATAGCGGAACGGGAGGTCGGGAGTGAAGCCGCGGCGCAGGATTGGTTTGGCATGGCTGAGCCGGTCGAAGCCCGCTCGGCCGTGATAGGAGCCATAGCCGCTCGCTCCTAAACCGCCAAAGGGTAAATCAGGGGGAAGAATATGGCTCACGGAGTCGTTGATGCATATCCCCCCTGCTTGGACATGCTCTTCAAATATTTGCATGGTTTTTCGGTCGCGAGTAAACAGATAAGCCGCCAACGGCGTGGGACGTGTATACATTTCCTGCATTACGTCGTCGAACGAACGGAAGGGCAGCACCGGAAGCACTGGGCCGAAAATTTCTTCCTGCATCACCGGCTGGGACGGATCGACATTAGTGAGAATGGCCGGGGCGAAAATAAGGGTTTCACGATCGCGTTCGCCTCCGTCATAGATGGTTGTACCTTCCAGAAGTTTTTCCAACCTGTCGTAATGTAGGTGGTTGATGATCCGGCTGTAATCGCCCTGTTTTAAATCGGGCGGCCGCACCGGCGTCAAGGAACGCGCCGCATGCTTCAACTCGTTGAGAAAATCCTGCTCGATGGAATGATGCACCCATATGTGATCGGGCGCCACGCAGGTTTGGCCCGCATTAAGACTTTTGCCCCACAAGATGCGGCGGGCGGTTTTTTTTAATGGGGCATCGTCGCATACTACACAAGGCGACTTGCCGCCGAGTTCCAATGTAACTGGGATCAGATTTGAGGCGGCGGCTTGCGCTACCAGGCGTCCGGTTTTTGCCGAGCCGGTAAAGAAGATGTGATCGAAGGGCAGAGTTGCCAAGTCCGCGCTAATTTGATGATCGCCCTGTACCACACTTACCTGTTCTTCGGGGAAGCAGGCGCGGCAGATGTCATGAATTACACGGGAGGCGGCAGGCGCGAATTCGGACGGTTTGAGGCAAACGGCATTTCCCGCAGCCAGGGCGGCGGCCAAGGGTGAAAAGAGCAGCTGAAAGGGATAGTTCCAAGGCCCGATGATCAGCACCACGCCTAATGGCGCAGGTTTGACGTAGGCCCGGCCCGGCTGTACGAACAAGGGATTTCTTGTGTGCTGCGGTTTCATCCATTTTTTTAGTTTTTTGACCGCGAAACGAATGTCGCGCAGCACGAGGCCTACTTCGCTGGTGTAGGCTTCGACGGGGCATTTGCCGAGATCCTGATGCAGCGCATCGAGCAGGTTATCGGTCTGCTCTATGATCGTGCGCTCCAAAAGAAGCAGGTGTTCGCGGCGTTGGGAAGCGGAAGGAAAGGGGCGTTCGACACTATAGGCTTTCTGCTTTTGCAGTAGAAATTCCAATTTTTGCTTTGGAGTATTCATACCACTTCTCCATTGGACTTCCGTTTAGCGACAATGCTCCGCAAGCGGTTTCGATTGTAACGCTGAACGATGATGCAGGGAAAATTGGCTGCCATGCCGTAAGCGACCATGATCCAACCCACCCACGGTTCGTTCCACAGAAAGAAGATTCCCGAGGCCATAAACACCGCCCAGTGCACCAGTTCACCGCGGCAGGTTTCGGTGATGAATCGGTTGAGGTAATCGAAGTCAGCCTGAATCATATTTTTTTTGGGGAAGCCGCCTTGAAACCAAGCGGCGCCATCGGGCAGTCTGTCTTTCCAAAACTTGATGAGGAATAGATTTTCGTAGAGAATGCCGTTCTTTTCGAAAAAGAAGGTTTGATAGAGCCAAGCGTGCGGTTTGAAATAAGAGGCGGGCGATTTGACGCCCGCCCAGGCAAATCCGATGTGAATCACCAGCCACGCCAGGATATTTACGGAAGCCAAAATAATGATGTCAGTCGTCAAATTATTCATCCTTCGAAAGTTCGGCGTCCATGGTGCGCCCTTTCCAGGTGACTTGTCCGCCGAACTTTCTTGCGAAGGCTGAACGAAAAAAAATGATGAAGAATGCCATCAGCAAGAACGGGTAAAGGGCGCACGACCACCATGTAAAGCGGCCGATCATACGCAGCATGATAAACATGCTAATCGCATAGGCGGCGTACGTTACCGTAATTATCGGCGGGATAAACGAAACCAGCGGAGAGATCATCGATAACATCCAGGCTAACATGCCCCCCGTCATCCAGAGGACAGTCAGCGCCAGCGTAAGCGGTTCGGTTTTGGAGGCGCCGGATGCGAAGGCTTTACGCCACCCTTCTATGAGGGAGGCCGGTCCGTCGGGATACATGCGGAAATGAACGACTCCTTTCCCGCCCAGGCAGCGTAACTTGAAGCCTTTCCCGCGCAGCAGCGCACAAAAACTCATGTTTTCCAGGATTTCGCCGCGCACGGATTCGTGACCGCCGACGGCCTGATAGGCGTCGCGATCAAAGAGACAAAACGGTCCAAACAAACCGCGCGGGTCATCGGGCGAGCCGGTCAGGGAAAAAGAGCCCATGCCCACGAACATCATAAGATTGAAGACGGCGGATAATTGCTCATATGGTTTTTGCACCTCGTGATACGGCCCGAGCGAGAGTCCACGGCAATCGCCGTGGTTGTAGGCGAGGTGGATGCGTTCAAACGCGCCGGGCTGCAGTATGGCGTCGGCATCGAGAAACAGAAAGGCATCGCCGCAGGCAATTTGGGCGCCCTGCCAACACGCCCAGTTTTTACCCCGCCAGCCGTCGGGCAGGGGCGGCGCGGGAAGAACGATTGCGCCATATTTTCGCGCGACATCGGCGGTGCGGTCGGTGGATTCGTCATCGACCACGATTATTTCGAACGGCTTCAACGACTGCCGGGCGACCGAAGCGAGCAGGCGCTCGAGGTTGTGTTCTTCGTTTCGCGCAGGAATGATGAGAGAAATATTCACCGGTGCATCGACCACCCGTTCGTCGGGGCAGACGGGAACTCGCCACAGCAATACAAATCCTAGAACCCACAACGCGAGGATGAACCAAATCATGCGTCTTGATCCTGAAGCGTTTTGACAATGGTTTTGGCCGCGTTCCGGCCGCAAAGAAAGACCATCGGCATGCCGCCGCCAGGATTGACGGAGCCGCCGACAAAAAAGAGACCTTGGTATTTGGAGGAGGCTTTGGGGGCTTTAAACGCCAGATTTTTAAATCGGTCGCTGACTACGCCGTAGATTGATCCGCAGTTCGAGTAATAGCGGTTTTCGATGTCGTGCGGCGTCCAGAAATGTTCGAAGACGATGTGCCTGCGAAGCTCAGGACATCCCATGCGCTCCATTTTGTCAAGCACCCGTTCTTTGAGGGCGACGTATTCTTCGTGCGGCGCAGGATTGTCTTGGTTGATGTAGGGTATGTGGGGAAGGATTTTGATGCAGTCGCATCCTTCAGGCGCTACGCTTGGATCGGTGCGGGACGCCGCCACGACATACAATGTAGGATCACCGGGTAGTTTCTGTTTTTTGAACACATCCTGAAAATGCTTTTTTTGATTATTGGAAAAGAAAAAATTGTGATGCGCCAGGTTTTCGTATTTACAATCCAATCCGATATCGATAACCAAGCCGGAGCAGGCCGGTTCGAGACGCTTCTGCATTTTCTTGAGTACGGCTTCGTCTTCGTTCAGCAGGCGGCGGTACGTGGGGATGACTTCGAGATTCGAAACAACGGCATCGGCTAATATTTCTCTGCCGTCTGCAAGCCTGATTCCACGGACTTGCGAGCGATCATCAGATAAGAGTATTTCATGAATTTCGGCATTCAGTTCAATGCGAATTCCGAGTTCATGCATGAGCCGCTCCAAGCCTTGCGCGAGACGGTACATGCCGCCCATGACATACCAGAGATCGTAGCGGAACTGGATGGTGGACATACAATTCATAAAGGCAGGAGCACGGTAGGCCGACGAGCCGACGTATTTGATGAAGAAGTCGAAAATATCGATGAAATAGCGAGTTTTGAAATGGCGGCGTACGCTTTGATGCATGCTGCGAAAGAGATCGAACTTTGGAAACGCGGCTAGTCCATAAAAACGGCGGAAGTCAGCCGCAGTATCCAATCCCTGCTCGAAATAGCCTCTATTCACCAAGTCGTAGAGCCGTTCGGAATAGGCCAGAAATTGATGTACATTCTCGGGCGGTTCTCCGACTTTCCGAGCTTCCGCGTCCATCTTCTCTTGCTCGGGGAACAGATCGATAATCGTCCCGTCTTCAAACAGGCTGCGCCAGTGCGGACGCACGGTGCACGTGTGTACATAGTCTTCCATGCGTTTGCCCGCCTGTTCGAAAACGCCGGCGAAGATATGCGGCAGCGTCAGAATGGAAGGCCCCAGGTCGAACTGATAGCCTCCCGCGGAAAGCATGTTGAGCTTGCCTCCGACTTTATCATTTTTCTCGAACACAGAGACGTCGCACCCTTCCAAGGCGAGCGACAGCGCTGCGGACATTCCGCCGAGTCCGGCGCCGATGACGATTACATGCTTTCCATTTTTTGACGGCATCGTTCGTATCCTTCTCTTGCGCGAACGGAAGCGGGGGTCGCTTGCATGACCCGTTGGAACCAGATTATAGCCTGATCAGGCTGTTCGAGTTTTTCGTACGCTTCACCGATAAACAGTTGGTTCGACGTACGTCCCCAATCGGCATCCCAAACTGTTTTGGGGACGGAGGCCTCTGCTTCAAACAAGCGTTCCGCTTCGAGCAGTTTTTCCAGAGCATCGGAGACATCCTGTGAATCGCCAGCCCGATTGAGCAAGCCGACGCCTTCCAGATAATTCACGCGGGGATTGTCAGACTGTGAGGATTTAGCCGCCGCCCGAAGCTTGAGGAGTTGCGGACCTATCCAAATAGCGGACAAAGGCTGTTCGCTGATCTTCATGCCGTACAAGGTGGCAAGCATGGCGTTGCTGTCACCGTCTTGAGGACGATGTTCCAGCGCCGCTTTCAGCGCTTCGATCGCTTCTCGGGTAACGGACGTTTGTTGTTTTGTGTTGTCGGAAGTGGAGGAGGTCGACTGCAATATGAGCACAGAATGAAACAGGGCGGCGCCACGCCAGTAGTGTTGGTAAAACGCTTCGGTTTCGTTTTCGGGTACGGCAGTTTGAAGCCGCTGTGACGCCTGATTTAATCGTTTCGGATCCCAATCGTGTATAGCTTCTTTTGTATTTTCGACCGCGGTACACAGTGCAACCGTTCCCGGAGCATCAGCCCGTTCGGGAACGGTTGCGATTGTTGCACAACCGATAGTCAGGATTATCCCAAAGATAAGACAACTTGCTTGAAAGAACGATAGGCGTTGACGGGCGCAGATTCGGTTCATAACTGTAGGTCCCTTTCGATCAAGCGGGAGGTGATGCGGGCGGATTCGTAGATCACCGGCAGCCCGCTTCCCGGATGCGTCCCCCCGCCCACAAGATACACCCCGTCCAGTTCTTTGAACCGGTTTTGCGGGCGTAAAAACAATGCCTGGTCGAGCGAATGGGCCAGGTTGAATACTGCGCCTTTATAGATCGCGTATTCGGATTCCCATTCGGTTGGTGTAAGCACGCGCTCATATTCGATAGCGGATTCGAGGCCGCGAATGCCAATCTTTTCTAGCTGCCGCAGTGTTAAGTTCCGATACCGCTGCGCCTCGGCGTTCCAATCGATGTTTTCATGCATGTGTGTTACGGGAACGAGGATGTATAAGGCCGACTTGCCGGAAGGCGCCATGCTGGGATCGGTCGCGCAAGGATTACAAACGTAAAACGAAGGGTTGTCGGAGAGCCGATGATCCCGTTCGATGTCAGTCAGATTTTCTTGATAAACATCACTCAGAAAAATATTGTGGTGGTGCAGGTCGGGAAATTGCCGATTGACGCCCAGATAAATCATGAAGGTCGAACAGGAGTATTTCTTCTTCTGCAATTCCTTGTCCGACCATCGTTTGCGTAGAGAATTCGGTACGAGTTCTTTCATCGCATGGGAAAAGTCGGCATTGATCACAAGCCCATCACAGGGATGCATGCCGGACGGGGTGACTACGCCGCGGGCTCGTGTGTTATCGAACGTAATTTCGGTTACCGGCTCGGATAGAAAGAATTCCGCTCCCAGATCTCGCGCCGCTTGCATCATGGCTTGTGATACGGCGCCGCACCCGCCAATGGGATGAAAGATGCCGTACTCATATTCAAAAAAAGAGAGGATGGTGTAAAGACTTGGGCAGGTATACGGCGACATCCCTAGATATTTGCTTTGAAATGCAAAAGCCAAGCGTATGTGTTCATCTTGAAAAAAGGAGCGGAGATCTGCATCCACACTTTTAGTCGGTCTTAAGTAGGGAAGAGCCTTCATCAACTTACGATCGAATAAATCCAGGAAGGAAGAAAACGGTTTTTGAAGAATAGGGGCAAAGGATGTGAATTTCTTACGGTTATCTTTCATGAAGCGTGTAAAACCGCCCGCATCTTCCGGCGACAAGCGGGCCACTTCCTGCTCCATTTGCGAACGATTTGGAGATACCAGCAAGGCGCCCCGGCCTTCGTAATACAGTTTATAATGAGGATCAAGGCGTTTGAGTTCAATCCGGTCTTCTAACTTTTCGCCGCACGCCTCAAAGATCTCTTGGATTATTTGCGGGTACATAAAAAAAGTTGGTCCGATATCGAATCGATAGCCCTTTTGATTCAACGTGGAGGTCCGGCCTCCCACATGATCCCGGCGTTCAAATACTTTGACGCGAGCGCCGGCTTTGCTCAGCAGCATGGCGGCCGCCAATCCCCCCGGACCGGCGCCGATTATCACAATATTTGATTGCATTTCATGAATTCATCCTTTTTTTTATATGAAATATAGATTCATATTCGGTTGAGTCAACATTGCCTTTAGAAAGAAAGTAGAAACGAAGGCGAAAAGGATTCAGTGTATCTATCGGGCATGAATTTCAAGATTAGTTTATCAAAACCGGTACAATTTTTCTAACGGGATTCATTTCATGTCGGAAAAAACAATAACGAAATCACTTTTCGAGCGGAATTTTATGGTCCGATTCTTGGTTAACAAGTATGCGTCGCTCCGATTCGCCCATGCCAGCTATGCCTGAAATCAGGAAGGCTGGATTCCTCTGACAAAGGAGGCAGGCTTTACGGAGATCATAGGCTTGGAGGACACTACGATTTTTCCGATTTCGATCCCGAAAAGAGCGCCGATCTTATCATGGTGTGCGAATTGGAAGACGTCGAATAACCGATTGGAGGCTGAATCGAAATTTTTATCTTTGTGGAACATTCGAAAGGGTGAGCCAGAGGACTCACCCTTTCTGAATTAACCAACTTGACTGACAGTTTTGTTAGGCATTGTGTTTAGTTGTTCATTGATACTTTTTCAGACAAATCGCCGGGAAGAATGACTCGGTCGATGACGTGGATGACTCCGTTGGATGCGTTGATGTCAGTTGCGACGATGCCGGACTGAGCGATTTTGGCCTTACCGTTCTCGATGCTCGCGTTCAAGGTTGCATTCGCCAACGAATCGAAGGAGAG
>JAFGTC010000015.1 GCA_016934335.1 Candidatus Omnitrophota bacterium
CCGTCGGCGGCGTCACCGCCCTGTTCGCGGCCAGCATCGCTCTGGTGCAGCGCGAGACAAAAAAAATTCTCGCCTATTCCACCATCAGCCAGTTGGGCTATATGTTTCTCGCCTGCGGAAGCGGCGCATACATCGCCGCCATATTTCATCTGATGACGCACGCCTTCTTCAAAGCCTGCCTCTTTTTAGGCGCCGGATCCGTCTTGCACGCCTTTCACCGAACCACCGACGTCGATGTGTTCGAAGCGGGAGGTTTGCGCCGCTTCATGCCCTATACGCGCTGGACGTTTTTGATAGCCACGCTGGCCATCGCCGGCATCCCGCCGCTGGCCGGCTTCTTTTCCAAAGATGAAATCCTGTGGGAGGCGTTTTCCACCGGCCGTATTTTCTTATGGGCGCTGGGAATCGCGGCGGCGTTCTGCACGGCGTTCTATATGTTCCGGCTGTACAACCTGTTGTTTTCCGGCGAATTTCGGGGGACGGACGAACAGCGCAGCCGCCTGCACGAATCGCCGGCCGTCATGTGGATTCCCCTGGTAGTGCTGGCCTTTTTCGCCGTTTGCTCCGGTTGGATCAACATGCCGCTGCTCGGTTATGAAGGATTCCACGATTTTCTGCATCCGGTTGCGTCGTCCGCCGGCGAAAAGGAGCCTTGGGCGTTCGCCTCCATTTCGGAGCACGCCGCGGAATGGCTGCTGGCCGGATTTTCCGTCTTCGCGGCTTTATTGGGAATCTTCATGGCTCGCTTGATTTATGTGTGGGCGCCGAGTCTGCAGGATCGCATGGCCGAATCGTTCGCCGCGCCCTATGACGTGCTCCTTCATAAATATCGCGTCGATGAAATGTATAACCGGGTTTTCGTGCAGAATTATCTTCGCCTGTGCCGCATGGCGCAGTGGTTTGACGACCGGGTGATTATCGCAGGATTGAATAATCTCGCCCAAAGCGTCTTCTGGTCGGCCGATCGCCTGCGCCGGGTGCAAACCGGTTCGATTCCTCATTACGCTTTGGCGACATTGGCAGGAATGATCTTTATCGTGGTGTGGTTGCTTTTATGCTTTTAACGCTGATTACATTCATCCCGCTTTTCGGCGCCCTCGTCATTCTGGCGGCGCCGAAGTCGTATATCGAATCCGTGAAATGGACGGCGCTGGCGGCGTCCGCCGCATCGTTGGCTTTATGCATCCCTCTGATGATTGTTTTCCCTTACGGCGAACCGGGGTTTCATCTGGCCCCCCGGTTGATCAGCTGGATTCCCGCTCTGGGAATCGATTACCGGATCGGCGTCGACGGCCTCAGCCTTATTCTCGTCGTTTTGACGGCGCTTTTATCCTCCTTATCCATCCTCGCTTCCTTTTCCGGCATCCAGACGCATCAAAAAGAGTTTTACTTTTTCATGCTGATTCTGGAAACCGGCATGTTGGGAACCTTCGTCGCGCTGGACATGTTCCTCTTTTTCCTGTTTTGGGAATTGATGTTGGTTCCCATGTATTTCATCATCGGCGTCTGGGGCGGCCGGCAGCGAATTTACGCCAGCATCAAGTTTTTCCTTTATACTGCTTTTGGATCGGCGCTGATGCTCTTGGTTATTTTTTATTTGTATTTTCAGGCGGCGGACGCCATGGGCGGCGTGATGTCGTTCAATATAGAGAATTTCATCACTCTTGAACTCGATCCCTCTAAGCAATATTGGCTCTTTTTCGCTTTTATTTTGGCTTTTTTGATCAAGATGCCCGTCTTTCCTCTGCACACCTGGCTGCCCTATGCGCATACCGAAGCCCCGACCGCCGGATCGGTGATTCTGGCCGGCGTCCTGCTCAAAACCGGCGTGTACGGCTTCCTGCGATTTGCGGTTCCCATCTTCCCCGCCGCCGCCGTCGCCTTTACGCCATGGCTCATGCTTCTGGCTCTCATCGGGATCGTGTACGGAGCGATGCTGGCCATGGTTCAGCACGACGTAAAGCGCCTGGTCGCGTACTCATCGGTCAGCCATATGGGCTTGCTCCTGGCGGGAATTCTGAGTTGGAACGCGCAGGGGCTTCAGGGCGGAATCATTCAAATGATCAACCACGGCCTGTCCACCGGCGCCTTGTTTCTCATCGTGGGGATGGTGTACGAGCGGAGGCATACGCGCGAAATCGATCAGTTCGGCGGCCTCGCTAAAGTGATGCCGGTCTACGCCGCCTTCTTTATGATTTTCATGTTGTCGTCCATCGGTCTTCCCGGATTGAACGGTTTTGTCGGCGAATTATTGGTTTTAATTGGATTGATGCGCGTCTCGCTCGTTTGGACCTGCATCGCGGCGACCGGCGTCGTGCTCGGCGCCGCCTATATGTTATGGCTTTATCAGCGGATGATGTTCGGGCCGATCAAGCTCGAAGCCAATCAAATCCTGCGCGACATCACCCGTCGGGAAATTCTCGTCCTTCTGCCTCTCGCCTTGCTTTGCTTCGCCATTGGCTTCTATCCGGCGCCGCTGCAGGCGACGATCGAGCCGCCGGTGCAAAACATCATACAGGCCGTTCAACCCTACCTTCCGGACGCATCTCCCTGGTACGAACTGCCGGAAATCCAAGTCGACCAAAGCGGCGCCGCCGGTCTCGAATAATTTCCCGATAATCCTTGCGCACCGCCAACTTCATTTTGGCGCGCATTGCTCTGCGAATTTCAATGCTTCTTCGATAAAAATCTCACCGGTCATCTCGCCCAAACTGGTTCGTGAAATATAGTCGTATCGCTTGAAACTATTGAAATCGACTTTGGTCAAAATGTAGCCGAAAGCGTCATTCGTCAGACCGAATAATAAATTATGTTCGCCTTTCATCTTTCGCTTCAGGTAATAGCCGATGTTCGGCAGCGCTTCACCCGGGATGGTCAGTATTTGAGCATTGCCCAGATTGACGATATTGATGCGCGTTGAAATGGAGTCGTCCTCCGCGATGGAATAATTCAACGGCGAATATTTCACGATGCTGCGCAGCATATCCGATTCGATGGGAAACGTGATCGTGCGGGAAAAGCATTCAAGAGTTGGATCGTCTTGCATCGGCGCCTCCGCGACGATGCGCAGCGCTTCGTCGGCCAGCAGATGTCCGATGCGGATGCATTCATCCCATGTTTGAACATCCCGGCCGTTCGGCCCCCGGCAGTCGGCGGTCACCATGCCGCCCTGCGCGCTGTTCATAAACACGCCCATGCCTCCGCCTTGTTCTTGAATCCGTTCATAAAGCGGTCCGACCAAATCGGGGCTGAGAATCCCCTGATCCGGCCCCAACACCTCGGGGTGGATGGCGTAATTCACCAACGAGGCGATCGGCTTACCCTTCGAATCCAGACACTGAATCACATGACAGCGGGGATCGTAAAGTCGTTCCGCATAATAGTTATACGCGATTTTTCCTCTCGCCTCGCCCGAGGCGATTTTCACATCCGCCGGTTGAAGATTGGTAATCGCTTCTTCAATCGCATCCGCCATTTGGCTGCACACAAAATCTAAGTAATCCAAATCGGCCGATATTTCACCCTTCTCATTGGGAAATCCGTAGCAATCCGGCGCGCTGTGCGTATGCGTCGCCCCGATCAGAATGTTTTCCGGCGGAATATCCTTGATCTTCGCGCGCACGCGATCGCCCAAGGCGGCGGGAAAGCCTAAAAAATCAGCGCTGACAATAGCGACTCGCGCATCATCATCTTCAAGGACAAGCGCGCGCACATTCAGTTCGCCTTTTTTCTCATGAGCCGGTTGAGAAGGTCCGACGCCGCCCGATACCGGCAAAAGCGGATCGGGAGTTACAATCCGAAAGGCGGCCGCCGCTCGGAATTCAGCGAATGACGCCTGGCCGAAAAGCATGCTAACGATAAATAGGATCCATATCCGCTTCAACATTTTCTTTTTCACCTCGAACGAATTTGGCATTTTCTCCAGGATGAAAAACGATAATGGTTAGTGCTCGATGAATATGACGTTATTATGCCAGCAATCAAGTGATTTCCAAATAAAAGCGCGATGGCTTCATTCAAACTTGGCGATGCTTCTTTACCGCCCGTTGTGAAGAAAAAAAAGATATGCGAAAATAGAAAATCTTTTTCCATTATTCTTGGATGGAAAAAGCAACGATGAGAGAGGAATCCAATCATGTCCTATCAAGTGGCCTTTGTGAAATTTCTGGATTTTATAACAAATTCCGAAGACAGCCAGCTTATGGCGTCGATTTGCGGTCTAGACTCGTCCATCGACTGTGAGGAAAACAAACTCTGCAAAGAAATTCTCATGATCGAAAACGCCGAATCGGAGCACTTCGAAAACGCCGTCGCCAAAATGTGCGAAGCCGGCTGGGAGCCGTTCAATATTGTGATTGAACCGCCGCATGCCTCTCTCTCAGAAAAGGTAGCGACGCGAATTATGTATTTCAAACGAGAAAAAGCAGATTAACTCCTTCGTCATCGTTAACAATAAAGAGCGCGCGCAGCTTTTTTTGGTGGAATATCTTCAGGTTGAACATCAATTTCGCGCATAAGGATATGCGTTTTTCCATTCCCCCATGCAGGGCGTCACAATCGCTCCCTGACTGATCAA
>JAFGTC010000127.1 GCA_016934335.1 Candidatus Omnitrophota bacterium
GAAAAAGTACGATGACAAGAATAGAAGGGAAAACAATTCGAGCAATATCTAATCGGAATACATTCCGTAAGGTGACTTTCATGATGGTTCTTTCGCTAATGAGTATGAATTTTATGAAGATAATTCTTTACAAATCAAAGTTTATCGGTCGATGTAAATCTATCGGATTCATATAAAACATGCAAGTTAGAATAACGAGATGCGGATCAAAAAATCAATAGATTCAAAATTATGTTTAGCTGATTTAAAATTTGGATAATTTAGATATGCGATAACCTTGGATTATTTTTCCTATTTGTGAATTATTAAAGGATTTTAGGGGATTGAATTCAGTCTGAACGATAGGGAGGAAAATAAAAAAAACGCTTGACATATCAATGGAGCAAATTATAATGGTTACCTAATTTATAAAATAAGTAACGAAAGAGGTGCGGTTATGAAAAAAGTCGGATTCCATATCTGGATTGGTTTGGCGTCGGTTGCATTGGTCGCGGTATTGTCGCTGCAGACGTTCTCTCATTGTCAGATCCCATGCGGCATTTATGATGATGAAATGCGATTCACGATGCTCAACGAGCATATCGATACGATCGCCAAAAGCATGAATCAGATTAACGAATTATCAGCCGGTGAACCTGAGCAGAACGTCAATCAATTGGTTCGGTGGGTGCAAAACAAGGAAAATCACGCGGATGCTTTTACGGAAATCGTCACGCAGTATTTTCTTTCTCAGCGAATCAAGCCGGCCGACGCTTCCGACAAAAATGCATATCAGAAGTATACAAACCATCTTGTTCTTTTGCACAACATGATGGTGCATGCTATGAAGGCCAAGCAGACGACCGATCTCCAGCACGTCGACGCTTTGCGTAAACTGGTTAAAGATTTTCACAACGCCTACGGCAGTCATTAATTGGTAGTAATCATCTTAGATGTTAAAAAATGTCAAGGTGACTCCGCGAGAAAAGCCTTACTCTTCTCCATTCTTCCCCATGAAAGCCCCCACAATCCCCGTGGGGGTTTTTTTTGAGCCGAAATCGGGCGGGGAGGCGTGAATTTTGTGGAATTAATTCAATCGCAGATTGAATTTATCTGAAAAAAGGGATGCAGCGTCTTGATCTTTCAAAGAAAAGATCCAATCTATAAAATGCAAGATGCACGGATCTGCGAAATATCCAAGGAGGGAAAGAATGTCTCCTTCAAGAAATATTATGTTCACGGCGTTAGACAGCATGGAAGATCTTCCGACCATGCCTTCCGTAATCCAGCAAATTCAAAGTGTTTTAAGCGACGACGACGCTTCGGCGGATAAGATTGCTCAAATCATATCCGAAGATCCTTCGTTAACCTCGAAAATACTCAAAGTGGTCAATTCCGCTTTTTATGCCGCGCGCGGATCGAGAATCAGTTCGGTCAAATTAGCCGTCGCTCGGCTGGGGCTGTCGGAAGTAAATCGAATTTGTCAATTATTGTCAGTGATCAAGACGTTTTCCGATTTCGGTTTGAACATCGATCATGTACTCTTCTGGAAGCATAGTCTGATGTGCGGCATGACGGCTCGTTATCTTCATCAACTTGCTCAATTGGATTCGTCTCAGGAAGACGACGTCTATGTTGGCGGCCTTTTGCACGATATTGGATTTTTGATCTTGGATCAGTATTTTCCCGCGCCATTGCGGGAAATCGGCGATGCGGCGAGCGGTCAAGGTCTTTCGTTTGCCGAAGCGGAGCAGCAAATCATTCAAAGCGATCATGGAGAGATCGGATCGTTTGTTTTGGAAAAGTGGAATTTATCGCCGGGCGTCATTCTGGCCGTCTCTTTCCATCATAAAATCGATCAGTGCGATCCCCACTACAAAAATATCGCCCTGCTGGTGCAGGCGGCGGACGCCATTTGCGCGAAAGAGGGCGTCGGGGGAGTGTTCGAGCATGATTCCGAGTATGATTCCGACGCCATTTTAGAGCAGATCGGCTTGACTTCCAAATGGCCGGAGATCGAAACGTTTGTGGAAAAATTACGGAAGGAGTCTGATTCCTTGCTGGCTGTTTGATCTTTGGCCGGCTTAGTTCTTTCAACCTTCCTTTTCTTTGCGGATGCGGGGCCGCCCATCGTTGAGGGCTTTACGAGACGGGCGGCCATTTTACTCAACCATCCACCCCCGCACCTATTTGTAGAATCCCTCATTTTTTAAGCCAAGAATCAGGAATGCGTCTTCTTCCAATCATTTCGGATGATTTTTGCACCGATATCGTGCAAAATAATCATGGTGGAGGGAACCTTTACAATCGGCGCTCCGTATAAGTCAACAACGGGATGAGACGGAGAGGCGCAGGTGATAGAAGAGTGGATTGAACAGTGCCGAAAAGGCCAGACAAGGGCTTACGCCCGGGTGGTTCAGGCCATGCAGCCGAAAATCCTCGGATTTTTGTACCGCATGACTCAGAATCGCGAATTGGCGGAGGATTTGGGGCAGGAAGCCTTTTTTCGCGCCTTTCGCCGATTGGAGAATTACGATTCTGAGAAATCCGCTTTTTCAACCTGGCTGTTCACGATCGCTCGGAATCTGTGTCTGGATGAACTGCGCAAGCGCCGGCCCGTTCAAATCGCGTTAGAGGAGGCGGATTTTCAGGAATCGTTCCGGGAAGAGAATCCGCATCGCACGGCCGGAGATTGCGAGCTCGAACAAAAAATCATGCGGGCGGTCGACAGCCTGGATGAGGAATTTCGAGAGATTTTTGTACTACATGAATATGAGGATCTATCGCTGAAAGAAATAGCCGTCATCATCGGCTGTCCTCTCGGAACGATCAAATCCCGGCTGCATCGAGCCAGGCTTCATTTGCAAAAAAAATTGGCCCCGGTTTTGTGCTTGTGATAGGAGAACAACATGAATGAATTGTGCAGACGTTATCAAGAATCGTATGGCGGCCCCGAGATGCCGGAGGAGCTCATCCGGCATGGGGAGGAATGCGAAGCCTGCCGGGAGTTTGCACAATGCCAACAGGCTTTGCGGCAGGTTATGCCCCGATGGAAAACGCCCCCGTTTTCCGCTGACTTTGCGTTGTCGGTTATGTCCCGGCTGGCGGAAGAGGATGCGAAGCCGCGAACCTTCATGGATCTTTTGCGGGAACTGCTTCATGTTCGCCTGACCATCCCCGCGCCGGTAGGCGCGCTGGCGAGCATGCTGCTGATGTTCTCGGTTGCATTGAATTTTGCATTTTGGCTCGCCGGTCAGAATCTCGCCGGTCAGAATCTGGGGCAAAACGCCGACGTTCACGTCGCAGAGAACTACGGCGCCGACTCGTTTTTGAATCATCCCGCATCATCCACGCCGGCGGCAGTTACGGCCGCGCATGGGAATTCAGCGCAGATGATCGACGGCTCCTTGATTATTCCGCGCGAATATCTCGGGGCGGGGGCCTTCTTGCTGGTACCCATTTTCGAACCCAGTTTGCCCGTTCAGGAAAAGCAAGCCGGTGCGGATCGCGAAGCCGATTCTCATCGGGATATCTAGGATCAATGAACTAATCCAAAGACGAATTTCGCTAGGAGGAACGATTATGAAAAAATTCGCCATCTATACGATTTCTATCATTCTACCCCTTTCCTGCATCGCGCCGCTTTGGGCGGAGGATGCGGAATTGAAGGCGATTGTCGATGATTTTTACAACCAATACAATCAGGCGTTCGAAGCGAAGAATCTCGATGGAATCATGGACTTGATTTCTCCGGAATTCCGGCTGCTAGGCACTCTGGCGGGGAAAGATCATATCAAGGCAGCCTATCAGAATCTTATTGAGAAACACGATCAACTGCGATCCTCTGTGACGGTGGATTCCATTCAGGAAGTTGAATCCAAAATTCAAATTATCGGGAACTATCGATTGGATTCGAAAAAGAATGGCGCCGCTCAATGGGATACGATCATCGACGATGGCTTTTATGAAGTTTTGAAGAAAGAAGGAGATTCGTATAAATTAGTATCCAGCGGACAGGTTGTGAAGGAGCGATTTAGCAAGATTCATGGGAACACGTATAAGGATGAAGCCATAGGTTTTTCGTTTTCGCTTCCGGACGATTGGACGCTATTGCCCATCGAGTTGACGACCATGAAAGACGGCGTGATGTTTATGCTGCCCAGCGGGCATGCGCCCGGATTTTTCGGTCATGTGCAGATTCCTTATAATGTAGGGGCCAAGCAGGCGATTGAAGGCGATGACGCCGTCATGAAAAAAATTGTTAAAACTTTTAAAGTATTGAAATCCGGCCCCATCACAGTGAAAGGATTAAACGGATACGAAAGTATAACTCGCTATCTCGTTCCGGATTCGAGCGAGGAAATGACGCGCCATCGCATTTACTTGTCGGGCGGGGGATTGCTGTATGTCTTTATTTTGAACGCTCCGACGCAGCATTGGGACGATATTTCGGGGCATATGATGGAAATCGTCAATTCCTTTTCTTTGACTCCCGAAGCGAGATCCGCCGGTGCGGCGCGCGACCGCGAAAAATCGGCCAGCGGCGAGATTATGGACCGCATTTATTCCAATGACGAATTGGGATGTCAGATCGCCGCTCCCAAAGGCTGGTCGATCCAATCGACTCCTCTGGGCGCATTCAAGATTTCGATCAGCATTCAGCCTCCCGATGGAAACAGTTTGGTGCGTCTTTTTGCAGTGGATACAAAAGGGGCCGTCGCCTTGAACGATGTATTTGAGCAGGAGATGAATGGGATTCAATCGATTACGGAGGATTTCGACGTCAAGGAAGAGGCTCACGACATCGAATTGGCGGGATCGACGGCGCGAACGGCGACGTTTTCTTTCACGCTGGAGGGCTTGGGCTCCTTACAGCGGAAGTCGGTGATGGTTATCAAAAACGACATTCTCTATATGATTTTGTGCGACGCCATCCCCCCGGAAATAGCGAGTGAAATGGCAGCGAGTTTCGACGCGATTATTCAATCGTTTACGTTGAATTGAGAGCGTTTAGGAAGACGATGATATAGAGATAAAAAGCACCCATAGGATTGTTCGGTCTTCCCGGTTCGCACGCCGGGAAGACCGAGGCATCCGGAAGAAGTCAAGCGAGGAAAGATTATGTACAATTCATTCAATATTAGATCTCTAAGGTTCCTAACGAGCGCATTGGCATTTTGGCTGTTTGCTCCCTCTTTCTTCGTTCCTTCTCTTCTGGCGCAGACTTTGCTGCCTATGGAAAAACCGGTCGTGTTGGAAACCGAAGACGGGATGATCCTGAACGGAAGGATCGAATCCTTGGTTGAACAGACAGCCGTACTGAAATCGATATATGGCGCTTTGAACATCCCCTTGCAGAAAATTATGCGCGTTAATGGCGATTTGTTTCATTGGGAGACAGGGATTATTCGAGAGCATACCGCCGCGTTGCGCCGCGACGGCAGCGTGATTATCGATTATCTGCAGCCAGTCAACGCATCGTTCGCCGAGCGCCGCATCAACCTTTTGACGATGGGAAATGTGATCCGCATCTGCGATCTCAACGGCGAGCCGCTTGATTTTATGGCGCGCAAAATTGGCGATTTAACGCGCTGCTCAGTCGCCTTGCCCGACTATCGCCTTCCCGCCGTCCGCGTTCAGATCCTTCAAACGGACGCCGCCGTCGTTCGGGATGGTGAAGCGGCTTATACCTATCGATACACTCCCCGGACGGCGCAGATTTTTTGTCTGGAACTGACTATTCCAAACGGCGCCGTTCTCCTGGAGGCCAGCCCCGAGCCGTTGGAGCAGTCGGGCAACATCATCTATTGGCGGGAGGCGCTTCGCCGCCAGCAGCCGATTGAGATCACTGTGCGATTAAGCATCAAAGAATAAGAAATGAAGAATGAGAATCAAAAAAGCATATTTTCGGAATTACAATTTTCTTTTGTAGTATAAAAGCGATAAGTTAGGGTCGGAGTGTTTGATTTTATCCATCATGGATTCCTGTCTCCAGATATGGAGAATGGAGCGGTGCACCAAATATATCGCCAACACCAGCAAGCCCGCGCAGAGAATCAACAACGGGATGATGAGGTGGTAGATCTGCAGAAATTCATAATATTTCGAAGTGGCGATTAAAACGGTTATGACCGACAAGGGCAGAGTGAATACGGCGATTCCCGTGCGCAAAACCGCCAGACTGGTGCGCTTCTCGGCCAGGATCAGTTGAATCCGGGAAATGTTGACGGATTCTTCTTTCGATAAGGCTTCGGGGGCTTTCAACTCTGGATCGGTCATCATGGCTTTGTTTTATTGATTGATGCCTCCGCCTCCGCGCAGCGTGATGTCGCCCGCGCTAACCAATCCGTTGCTCCCATCGTAGGGAAGGGCGCGGTTGACGTCGCCGTAGCCGGCGCCTAATCCCAACTCGCCGTCCGGGCCGATCCCGATCAAGATAAAATCGTTGGTTTTCAATTCGCGCATTCCGGTGAATTTCACGTTTTCTCCAAACAAGGCGCCAAAGCCATGATCATGTCCCGAACCGGCGGGATCGTTATCGCCGTAGCGATAGGAGGTATGCCATTTTTCTTCTGACGGAAGGAACGGGTCGACCGGAATGGAGGACATGTAACTGATCGGGGTGGTTAATGGGGCGAGAATCATGTTTGTGGAGCGGCTTTCAAAATCGCCGGCGCCGACCATGTTGAATACTTCGCGCAGTCTTTGGTGTCCCCACTCTTCGTCGTCGTCCCACCAATCCACCAAGAGCACGCCTTTATCGGCTTGCAGCATTTGAATGCTCGTCGAGAGAGATTTCATGTCGGCGAAGCAACGCGACACTTTGGCGCGGATTTGAGCGTTTAAAAAATTGGGAACAGCGATGGCGGCCAGAATCCCGATGATCGCTACGACGATCAGTAATTCAATCAATGTGAAGCCTTTTTTCATGATCCCGATCTCCCATAATGACAACACGAATACATAATGCTTACCTGATCTTATTATCCAAACATAGAGCGGGAAGTATAGAGTTGCGTGTGGGGAAAATTTGGTAGATTCGGGGGTGGTTGTTGTCTCTACAGCGTTTTCGAGAATAAAAACACGGTTCACTGTTTGTTGAACAAATCCGTAAATAGAGTGGCCAGCGCTTCACCGATGCGACGGTGTCCGTCCGCGGAATAGTGGCATTCATCCACAAAAAAGGACTGAAATTCATTGTCAGCTTCGCGGGGATCATCAATGCGGATCCCCATGGCCTCTTTTGCATCCGCCAGGGGAATGTTCTTTGCGTTCGCGATTTCCTGAAAGATGGAAAAATATACTTCCTCGCTGCGCAGGACGCTTTCGCCGAAGAGAGAGCCGAGCGGTTCATGGCTGACGAAGGCTACTCGGGCTTTGGCTTCGTCGCCCAGTCGGCGGTAAGCGCGTCCAAGCGCCCAGCGGCTCATAGCATAGGAGCGGTCGGGAATGGCGCCGTCAGATTCTTCGATCATCTCGACGGCTTGGCGATGCTCGCCGCTTCGATTTAGTCGATCGGCGGCTTCGACCAACGCGAATGCAGCGGGATCCTGATAAATGCGCAAAAAAACGGGTTGAATGCCGTGTTCGCGGCAGAGATCCGCCATGCGCATCAATTCGTCTCGAAAGGTCTCTTCTGAAACGCGGACTTGCACTTCATCCAAGCCAGGCGGATTTTCTTGGATCGCCTTCAATTTATGGCGGCCGACTTCATAGAAAAGCGCGAAGACGGTGTTGCTCCATTGCAAAACATCCACCACTCGCCGAGTCCGCGCGATCCAAGGGATGGAGCGATCCGCGTCGACCGGGCGAATGACCAGATACCGCCGGTCGTTGTAGCCCGGAGCGAAGACGGCCGCGTCGGGTTTATAGCGAAGCATCTGTGATAATCTTGCGCGGCATTGGACGGCTGAATAACCATGCACGCCCGCATTGATGACTTCGGCGTCGATTCGCCTTTTGCGCAATTCTTCCTGGAGAACATAACTGTAGGCTTCATGATCCCGGACGCTGAATCCGTAAGTGCGCGAATCGCCGAATGTAATGATGCGGAAATCATGCTTCGATTGGAGCGGAGGATTGTCGTCTCCTCGAAATCCGCCGGCGTCGGTATGGATGGAATGCCCCCAGGCCTCGCCTTCATAGGAAGGCTTTAATTTCCAAAACGTATGCGCATCCCAACAAAAGGCGCGAAAATTGGAGTCGCGTTCGGCGGAATATCGGGCGCCGAAAAAGATATCGATTCCAACAAAAGCCAGGAAAAGAATCAGAACGACCAACATCTTTTTTTGCCTGGGCGTTTCGGGTAGAAATGGCATGGAAGGCTGCTCCACGTTTTTGGATTCGAATCCGGGATTGAATCGGCGATCTTTATTCCCGGCTTGTTGTTCTCGCTGCATTCTATGAGCAAAGCGATTTACCACAGATTATCACTCCTTTCCGATGAAATCCACGATTGGGGAAGAAGGCTAGTTATTTGGATCCTAAACAGAGTTGAAAAATGTGCTATTCTCCAACACAGATTTTCGCGAGGAGCAGCGACTTATGCCGATTCACCGGTTTATTGAACGTCAACTTGCGCCGCTGGCCGTTCTGATTTCGGCGGCGGCTTTGTTATGGCCGGCGGGATTTGTTTGGATGAAGCCTCACATTCATGTGCTGCTGGGCGTAATCATGTTCGGTATGGGGACGACTCTGCGGGCGGCCGATTATCGACGCGTGCTCTATTATCCCAACTATCTGATCGCCGGGGTTATGGCGCCCTGAATTATTTTTCTCTGATTACTGGTGCATCCTCCAGCCGCCGCCGACGTAAAGGAGTTGGCCGGTCACCCATCGCGCTTGTTCGGAAGCCAGAAAAACGGCCGCATCCGCAATATCCGCCGGTTCTCCAACGCGTCGCAGGGGGCCTTGGCGAGATATCGTCTCCACCATTTCGGGCGTCATGTAGCCGGTTTGAATGGGGCCCGGCGAGAGGATGTTGACGGTTATGCCGTATTTTCCCATTTCCGTCGCGGCGGAGCGGCTGTAGGATTCGATGGCGTGCTTGCTCGCGGCGTAGCTGATGTTGGCTTCGTGACAGTGCGCGGCGTCGCAGCTGATGTTGATGATGCGCCCCCAACGGGTGTTTCGCTTTAGATATCGTAAAAGGTATTCCTTCATCATCAACGTATAGGCGCGTGTATTAACGGCGAACGTTTCATCGATGATCTTCGCCGTTGTCAGTTGCACGTTGTATTCCCCAAACCACCGATACTCCTCGGACGCCATGGCGGGATCGAATGTTTCCAGCACGTCATAGGTATGATTGTTGACCAGGACGTCGACCGGCCCGATTTTTGTTTCGCAGCGGTCGAAGAGTTTGGGGATGTTGTCGGGGTTGCCCAAATCGGATTCCCACACGTCGGCTTTCACTCCCAAAGAACGGATGTTGTCTAAAACGGATTCGGCCGATTGCTGCTGCATCGCACGGAAAAAACAGTCGCCTCCGACGCCTGCCTCTTTCGCTTCCTGCAGTTCTTTTGCCGAGTAGGGGCAGTCTTCGCGAAAGTAGGAGATGAAGATATTCGCTCCCTGCATAGCGAGCGCTTTGGCGACGGCCGCGCCGATTCCGTGATTCGCTCCGGTGATGAGCGCGCATTTATTTTGCAGGCCTGGATCGATCATGGTCGCTCCTTTTGTTTTTAAGAATTCGTGCGACGCTGCTGCTCATGTCTTATCGAAACTTCACGCGAAGGCGTCTCTTCGCAGAGTTGTCGAGATGGAAGCGATTGTAAACGATCGAATGAATTCCGCCTATGGAGATTAGACTGCTGCGCTTGACAACGTTAACGTTCTTTCTAACAATGCGGAAGATACTCTGAACCGTTTTGGGGATTTCAAGAGAGGGAGGATTTTTCGTGGAGCAAGCAACAGAAATAAAAAAACAAAGTGTTTTTGAGGGCGTAACGCCTTATCACTGGCTGGTTGTTATTATCGCTTCGTGCGGCTGGCTGTTTGACTGCATGGATCAGCGAATTTTCGCTTTATCCCGCGAACCGGCGATTCAGGAATTGTTGGGCGGGGGCGCCGAAGAATCGACCATCGGTAATTTGCTGGGATTGGCCACAGGCTGTATGATGATCGGCTGGGCGACGGGCGGCATTATCTTTGGAATCATGAGCGATCGATGGGGCCGCGTCAAAACCATGGTGTTTACCTTGCTGGTTTATTCCGGCTTCACCGGTTTGTCGGGCATCTCTCATAGTGTTTATGATTTCATGGCGTATCGCTTTCTCGTCGGTTTAGGCGTCGGCGGAATGTTCGGGTCGGCGACGGCGCTTGTCGCGGAGAGCGTTCCCGGGAATTTTCGTTCTATTGCGCTCGGATCTTTGCAAGCTTTATCGGCGTGCGGGAATATCATAGGTTCGTTGATCAGTACAAGGATTCAGCCCAGCCAGCAGGATTTCCTTTTCGGCATGAGCGGATGGCGCATCATCTTCTTTGTGGGCATCCTTCCCGCTTTGCTCGTCATCCCCATCGTGTTTGTTCTGAAAGAACCGGAAGTATGGAAAGAAGCGAAGCGAAAATCAAAAGAAGCAACGGATGGATCGAAGCATGTCGGCTCCATCCCCGATCTGTTCCGCGATAAACGGTGGCGGCGAAATACGATCGTCGGCGTTTGTCTTGGCTTGTCCGGGATGGCGGGGCTGTGGGGCATCGGATTTTTCTCGCCGGAATTAATCTCAACGGCGTTGGAAGGCTCCGATCAGAAGGTCATCGATACGGTGCGCGGCTACGGCACCGCTCTGCAGGATGTCGGGTCGCTTTTAGGCATGATCACTTTTACTATTATTGCCACTTATATCGGCCGGCGGCTGGCGTTTCTGGGATCGTTCATCTTGTGCCTGTTCGTGACCATCTTTGTTTTCAATAATCTGAAAACAGGCATGGACGCCTACTGGATGCTGCCGATGATGGGCTTTGCGCAGTTATCCGTTTTTGCGGGCTATTCGATTTACTTCCCCGAATTGTTCCCCACGCGGCTGCGGGGAACGGGCGTTGGATTCTGTTATAACGTCGTTCGTTATTTAACCGCCGTATTCCCGTCGATGCTGTTCGGAATGAAAACGCTCTTGATTTCCATGGATGTCGCCGAGCCCTTCCGATTGGCGGCCACGATTATGTCTTCCATCTTTATTCTCGGCATGATCGCTCTGATCTGGGCGCCCGAGACCAAGGATCAACCTCTGCCGGAAGATTAAGATTGATGTTTGAATGAATTCGAAAGCGGGCGCTGGAATCGATCGATTTCAGCGCCCGCCTTTTTTGGGCTCCGGATGGGGCAGGAGAATCATGGATGCAACGCCTCTCTCCTTGACGGCGAAGGATTATCGGACGGAGATGCTGCCGGTCTTTATGAGATTTTCATTCGGAAGACAGCCCGGGCAGCAGATTTTGTTTTTGTAAAGCGGCTTCTAGGCGGCGGCGCTGTAGTCGATGAGCGTTGATGATATGGTTGAGGTTCTGCACGGCTTCTTCCAGTTTATCGTTCACGAGCAAATAATCGAAAACGCCATAAAAGCGCATTTCGCGGCGGGCCTGCTGCAGGCGCGACTCGAGATCGTCGTGCTCGCTTTTGGGGCGGGAGTAGAGTCGCCGGCGCAGCGCCTCCATGGAGGGGGGGAGGATATAGACAAGAACGGCGCCGCTGTAAAGCGTTCGGATGGCCGCGGCGCCCTGGACGTCGATATCCAAAATGACGTCCAGGCCTTTTTCGAACTGTTCGTTCAGATAACGGCGCAGTGTGCCGTAATAATTCTCGTAGACGGACGCCCATTCCGCCATTTCATTGTTTTCAATCGCTTCTCGAAATCGCTCTTTGGTTACATAGAAATAATTGACGCCCTCCTGTTCTCCCGGCCGGGGAAGGCGGGTCGTCATGGATACCGATAAAATCAATCCGGGGCAGAGTTTCATCACTTCAGCGATGAGAGTTCCTTTCCCCACTCCGGAGGGGCCGGAAACGACGATGGGAATTCCAGGCGTCGGCGGCTGGGTTTGCATTCCTGGTTTTTCTCCTGATATTTTTTTCATTGTATGAGACCATCATAGGTTGAAAGGATGATACCATAAAAGGCCATGACGGAAGAAGCGTCCAAAGGTATCAAAACTTCATGGGAGGCGAAAACAGAGGTCGGGCTTCCACAAAAACGGAAAGGGATGAATGTAAATGCTGCGATTTATGAAAAAACGGTCCTTAAAAATTGGTCTTCCTCCGGGAGAGGCCGTGTATGTCGGCGAGGCGTGTCCGTGGGCGCCGCAATTGCGAATTATTGATTTCGACGCCGACAATTTGGAAGAATGCGAAACCATCGAAGCGTCCGATATTGTACCCTATAAGGAAAAATCTACGGTGACCTGGATTGATATTTCGGGCATTCATCGCGTTGAAGCCATTAAGAAACTGAGCGACATATTCAAGTGGCATGCGCTTGTGGTGGAGGACGTCGTCAATACGGATCATCACTGCAAAATGGAGGAGTATGACGATTATATCTTTCTGGTTCTCAAAATGATCCGGTTTGATGAATCGGCGAAGCAAATCGGCAAAGAACAGATCAGCGTCATTTTCGGGTCGAATTACGTCGTGACGTTTCGCGAGAAAAAAGACGAATTCTGGGCGCCGATCATGAATCGGCTGCGATCCAGCCGGGGGCGCATACGGCGCATGGGCGCCGATTACCTGGCGTACGCCATTTTCGATTTGATTGTAGATTATTACTTCGATGTTTTAGAAAAAGTGGGATTTGAGATCGAAGATCTTGAAGACGAATTAATCCGGGAACCCCAAAAAATCACGATGAATCATATTCACTCGATCAATAAGGAACTTCTTCTCTTTCGCAAAACCGTCTGGCCCCTTCGGGAAGTCGCCGGCCGGCTGGCGGAGGGAGAGCATGATCTCATCCAGGAGATGACTCTGCCTTTTATGCGAGATCTGCACGATCACGTGATTCAAGTGATCGACACCGGGGAAGCCTTCCGGGAAGTCATCTCTAATTTGTTGAATTTGTACATATCGCAAATCAGTAATCGGATGAATGAAGTCATGAAAGTGCTCACGATCTTTGCCGCCATTTTTATCCCTCTGACTTTCATGGCGGGAATCTACGGCATGAATTTCGATGTTATGCCGGAACTGCATGCGCCCTACGGATATCCGATCCTTTTGGGCGCCATGCTGACCGTCGCTTGCGGGATGTTGTATTTTTTTAGGAGAAGGAATTGGTTTTAAGAGAGTTCATCGCGTCCAGAAGCGCGGGGCCGTCAAGATGAGCACCGAATAGAGTTCGAGTCGTCCGACGATCATGCACAGGGCCAGCCACCATTTGATCAAGAGCGGCATGGCGGCGTAATTGTCGTAGGGGCCGACCGCTCCCAGGCCGGGTCCGATATTGAAGAGGCAGGCGGCGGTGGCGCTCAGGGACGTGATGAAGTCCAGGCCGTAAGCCGAAAGCAACAGACACGACGAGATGAAGACGGCGCCGACCAGAATGAAGAAGCCGCTGATTCCGTAGAGAATTCTGTCATTGACCGCTTCGCCGTCCTGCTTTACGACGATGACGGATGTGGGATAAAGAAGGCGCAGCATTTCGCGATAGGCGATTTTCGCCAGCAGGATGATTCGGATGACTTTTATGCCGCCTCCCGTCGAGCCGGCGCAGCCGCCGATGAACATCAGAAAGAACAGCATCATCCCCGCCATGTGGGGCCATTCTTCGAAATTGGCAGTGCAGTAGCCGGTCGTCGTCATGATGGAGACCACTTGGAAAACGCTGTGTTCAAAGGAGCGGAAAAATCCGCCTTCCTGACCGCTGGGGAAGATCCATAGAGTCATAATGAGAGAGGCGCCGGCCAGGAGAAGGATGTAGACGACAAATTCGCCGCTTTTTTTATAACAGGAAAAATCGCCTTTCAAAAATCGATAATGCAGAGAGAAATTGACGCCCGCTATGGTCATGAAAAGAATAGTGATCCAGTTGACGGCGGAGTTCTCATAGCCGCCGATGCTGAGATGATGCGTCGAAAAGCCTCCCGTCGCGACTGTTCCGAAAGTATGGCAGAGCGCTTCGTAAAGGTTCATGCCGCAAAACATCAGCGCGATAGTCTGAATGGCGGTGACCAGCACGTACACTTTGGACAGGGTGAAGGCTGTGTCGGTTATGCGGGGTTTAAGCCGGTCGGCCACGGGGCCTGGCGTTTCAGCTTTGAACAACTGCATGCCTCCCGCCCCGATGAGCGGCAGAATGGCCAGCGACAGAACGATGATCCCCATGCCGCCCAGCCAATGGGTGGTGCTGCGCCAGAACATGATGGCGTGGGGTTGATTGAAGTCGGTGAGGACGCTGGCGCCGGTGGTGGTCAATCCCGACGCGCTTTCAAAGACGCTGTTCGTAAAGGATGAAAAGATGGTAAAAAGCGTTTGAGAGGCGCCGGGATTTACGAACGTTTCCGCAATGAAAAAGGGCAGGGCGCCGAAGAGGCTGCACAGCAGCCAACTTCCCGCCACAATCAAAAAGCCTTCGCGCGGAGTGATGTCGGCGTCCCGGTTTTCGCCGCGGCCGAAAATGGCGGCGGCGCCTACGGCGGATGTAAGAAGCATGGAGATGACTATGGGCGCTCCGCCTCCCGTGCCGAACCACCAGGCCACGGCCAGCGAGGGGAGCATGGCGGCGCTGTAAACGATTAGGATGAAGCCTAAAATGTAGCTTACGAGTTCAAAACGCAACGATTTATTCCTGAATCACTGATACTATGTCAAACATGCTCAATGGCACTGCAAAGGTAATGTATCACAGAAGAAAAAACAATAAATAGTTCGGCGCGTTTACGCTTCGGTCTCCTGCGCGGCAAGGGTGCGGATTTAACTACGCGTCATGCTATAATAACGCTTACAGCATAACTCATTTGACTTTGACTCGTTTTTTATTATACAGAACATTCAAAATAGGAAATCTCAATGCAAATTGTTGGAAAAGTACTTAAAAAGATATTTGGCACCAAACAAGACCGAGATATGAAGCGGTACGCTCCCTATGTGGAAGCGATCAATGAACTCGAGGAATGGGCGAAAGGATTGTCGGACGGCGACCTGCGGGGGCAAACCGACGTTTTTCGCCAGCGAATCCAAGATGGAGAGGATTTATACGAATTGATCCCCGAATCGTTCGCCGTGGTGCGTGAGGCCGCACAGCGAACGATCGGCATGCGCCATTTTGATGTTCAGCTGATAGGCGGCATGGTTCTGTTTGAAGGGAAAATTGCGGAAATGGCCACCGGCGAGGGAAAGACGCTTGTGGCTACGCTGCCGGCGTATCTGCGCGGATTGACGGGGAAGGGAGTGCATATCGTCACCGTCAACGATTATCTGGCGCGGCGCGACCGAGAATGGATGGGGCCGATTTATGAGTTTCTGGGATTGTCGGTCGGCGTCATTCAAAACAATATGGAGCCGCCGGATCGCCAGGCGGCCTATGCCTGCGACATCACCTTCGGCACCAATAACGAATACGGCTTCGATTATTTGCGCGACAATATGTCGATCGCCAAAGAGTATTGCGTCCAGAGAAAATTGTATTACGCCGTCGTCGACGAGGTGGACAGCATTCTCATCGACGAGGCGCGAACTCCTCTGATCATTTCCGGCCCGGCGGAATCGTCGACCGATAAATACTATGTCGTAGACAATGCGGTCAAACGGCTGATCAAGGATGATGATTACACCATCGACGAGCGCGATCAGGTGTCGGTGTTGACCGAAAAAGGCACTGAAAAAATCCAAAAGCTGCTCAACGTCAACATTTACGATGAGCAGAATATCGATTTGGTGCATCACGTGCAGCAGGCGCTGCGCGCCAATTATCTTTTTAAAAAAGACGACCGCTATATTGTCGAAAACGGCGAAGTGGTGATTATCGACGAGTTTACCGGGCGTAAGATGCCCGGACGCCGCTACAGCGACGGGCTGCATCAGGCGTTAGAAGCCAAGGAAGGTCTCAAAATTCAGCGTGAAAATCAGACCTTGGCGACGATCACCTTCCAGAATTACTTCCGCCTCTATGAAGTGCTGGCCGGCATGACCGGTACGGCCGATACCGAGGCGGCGGAATTCATGGAGATTTATAAATTGGATGTTGTGGTGATACCCACCAACCGGCCGCTTCAGCGCGTCAACCAGCCTGATTCGGTTTATAAAACCGAGAGGGAAAAATTCAAGGCGATCGTGGATGAGATCGTCGAGCGTAATCAGAAAGGCCAGCCCATGCTGGTGGGCACCGTTTCGATCGAAAAATCGGAAAAATTGTCCGCTATGCTCAAAAAGCGCGGCGTGAGGCATGACGTTCTCAACGCCAAGCATCATGAACGGGAAGCCGAAATAGTCGCCGAGGCGGGCCATAAAGGCGCGGTCACCATCGCGACCAACATGGCCGGCCGCGGAACGGACATCAAGTTGGAAGAGGGCGTCTCGGGATTGGGCGGGCTTTATGTTCTCGGCACAGAGCGTCATGAAAGCCGGCGCATCGACAATCAGTTGAGAGGCCGCTCCGGCCGTCAGGGCGATCCCGGAGAATCGCATTTCTTCTTGTCTCTTGAGGATGATTTGCTGCGCATTTTCGGCGGCGAGCGCATCAAGGGGCTGGCCGAGCGCTTCGGGATGGAGGAAGGCGAGGTGCTGGCGCATGGGATGGTGACTAAAGCCATCGAAAACGCCCAGAAGCGCGTCGAAGCGCATCATTTCGACATCCGCAAGCATATCCTCAAATACGACGACATTATGAATAAGCAGCGCGAGGTGATCTATGGCGTGCGCCAGGATCTGCTGCACGGCGAAAATCCGGAGGATTACTTCTGGGATATGGCTCTCGATACGATTGACTATGTTGTCGACGTCGCCATTCCCGATCCTCGCGATGCGGATACGTGGGAGTTGGACAACCTCAAGAACCAACTACGCATCCATTTCAATCTGATCATTCCCTTCGGTGAAGACATTTTGAAATGGCTGGGGCTGGAAGCGGGGATGAAGCGCGAAGAGATCGTGCAGGCGATCGAAGAAAAAGTGCGCGAGATCTATGAGAAGCGTAAGGAAAAATTCGGCGAGGAGATGGCGCGCTGGCTGATGTCGATCATCATGCTGCGAACCGTCGACTCACGTTGGAAAGAGCATCTCTATACCATGGATCACCTCAAAGAGGCGGTCGGTCTACGCGCTTACGGCCAAAAGGATCCTCTGCAGGAATATCAAAAAGAAGGCTACCTCATGTTTGAGGAAATGTATGCAAGCGTCCAAAGGCAGAGCGTTTCCAACTGGTTTCATGTGGAGGTGTCCCGCGAAGAAGCCGTTCAGCGTCTGCAGCCCTCTCAGCCGGCCATGCAGACTAACCGGGGCGACGGAGGCTCTGCGCGTCAGCGCCCCGCCGGGATTGTCCGAAAAACCAAGGTCGGCCGCAACGATCCCTGCCCCTGCGGCAGCGGGAAAAAATACAAAAAATGCTGCATGCTGAAAGAGCAGGCGGTGAGGTGACGTAATTTTCCTCGATCCCGCAAGGCGGAATCCAAACCCATTGCTGCTTGCAGCCGATGCTTTTATACTTCTCATTTCTGTGAGCGGAAATACTTTATTTGACAATTCCTTGTAGACAACCGGTAGGTGAAAGCATGAAAAGCCAGGAAATACGCGATTTATACCGTGAATTTTTCGTCCAGCGAGGGCATGAAGCGCGGCCCAGCGACTCGCTCGTTCCTAAAAACGATCCCACTCTGTTGTTTTCCAGCGCGGGCATGGTTCAATTCAAGCCCTATTTTCGCGGCGAGATGGGCGACAAATTAAAGCGCGCCACCACGTGCCAAAAATGCTTTCGCACCAGCGACATTGAAAATGTCGGCCATACCGAACGCCATCATACTTTTTTTGAGATGCTGGGCAACTTTTCGTTCGGCGATTATTTTAAGCAGGATGCCATTCGCTGGGCCTGGGAATTTTCGTTGGATGTGATGAAACTGCCCAAAGATAAAATTTGGGTCAGCATCTATGAAAAAGACGAAGAATCGTCGGAAATCTGGCTTAAGGAAACGGATGTCGATCCCGGCCGCATCGTGCGCATGGGCGAGGAAGACAACTTCTGGCCCGCCTCGGGCATCCTGGGGCCGTCCGGCCCTTGTTCGGAATTGTATTACGATTTCGGCCCGGAATATGGATCGGGTCGCGAAGACGTCACCCCGGCGGACGCCAGCGAAGACAACCGCTTTCTGGAATATTGGAACCTGGTGTTCACCCAGTTCGACCGCCAGGCGGACGGTTCGCTCCCTCCTTTGGCGCGAAAAAATATCGATACCGGCCTGGGTTTGGAGCGGCTGGCGGCCATCAAGCAGGGCGTTCATTCCAATTTTGACACCGATACGCTCTATCCCATTATCCAATACTTTGAAAACCTTACCGGCTATCAGTTCCATGACGATCCTACTCGCGATGTTTCATTCCGCGTCTTGGCCGATCATATTCGCGCCACATTGTTCGTTTTGACGGATCAAGTCTCTCCCTCCAATACGGGTCGGGGATACGTCCTGCGCCGAATCATGAGGCGCGCCATCCGGCATGGGCTGGTTTTGGGCATCGACAGCCATTTGCTTGCGCCCGCCATGGAGATCGTGGCCGAAGTCAACCGCAAAGAATATCCCGAACTTTTGGAAAATCTTAATTTCACCCAGCGGCTCGCCGCCGCCGAGGAAGAGGCGTTTCGTTATACGATCCACCGCGGCTTGGGCAAGTTGGATGAGATGATCGAGGAGATGAATTCCGCCCAAGAGAAGCGCCTTCCCGGAGATAAAGCCTTCACTCTCTATGATACGTATGGATTCCCCGCCGATCTCACGCAGGAAATTCTTCAGGAGCGCGGCTTCGAAGGATACAACGAGCAGGATTTCGACGCCTGCATGGAAGAGCAGCGCAAACGCGCCCAGGCGGCTTGGAAGGGATCGGGCGAAACCAAGGTGGAAGTCGATGTCGACGTACCGGCCAGCCAATTCACTGGCTATGACTCGATGAAAGAGGAAACCGTCGTCCAGGCTGTTTTTGTCGACGGGCAGCGGGTCGAGTCGGCGGTAGCCGGCCAAAACGTCGAAATCGTTGTGGAAAAAACGCCTTTTTACGCTGAGTCCGGCGGTCAGATCGGGGATAAAGGCGTGATCGAAGGGATCTCGGGAACGGATCTTCTGATTCGGATCGAGACTGCTCGAAAAACCGCTTCCAATGTCTATGTGCATTTCGGCGCAGTGGAGCGCGGGACGGTTCGGGAAGGCTCTCCCGTATCTCTGCAGGTGGACGTCGAAACGCGCCAGCCTACCAAGAAAAATCACACTGCCACTCATCTGCTCCAGGCGGCTCTGCGGTCTGTGTTAGGGCGCCACGTCAAGCAGTCGGGTTCTCTAGTGGAGTCCGATTCACTGCGCTTCGACTTTACGCATTACGAAGCGGTCAAGCAGGACGAACTGCGGCGCATCGAGACGATGGTGAATCAATGGATTTACGAAAATCATCCCGTCCAAACCACGATCGCCTCGATGGAAGAGGCGCAGAAGCGCGGGGCCATGGCTTTGTTCGGCGAAAAATACGGCGATGAAGTTCGCATGGTCGAAATCCTGAGCGGTTCGCCGGCGGAGCAACCCGTCAGTTTGGAACTTTGCGGCGGCACTCATACGAAGGCGACCGGAGAAATCGGCAGTTTCCGCATCACTTCCGAAAGTTCCATTTCCGCGGGAAACCGCCGCATTGAAGCGGTAACCGGCCCGCGCGCGATCGAATTCGCTCAGAAAGAGCATGATCTTCTGCGCGACTTGGCTTTGGAACTGCGGACCTCGCCGGGCGAAATTCCCGAACGATTCGCCAAATTATCCGATCAGATCAAGCAATTGGAGAAAGAAAATCGTGAACTGCGCCAGAAATTGCTGCACGGCGAGGCTGTGAATCTGATGGACGACGCCCGGGAAATCAAGGGCGTCACAGTGCTCGCTCGCGAAATCGAAGCCGGCGGCAAGGACGACCTGCAGGCGGCCATGGATTCAGTCATCAACGGCGCGAAAAAACGCGCGGCGATTCTTGCTTCGAAAGACGAAGATAAGGTTACATTCGTCTGCGGCGTCAGCAACGATATGACCGGCGTACTCGACGCCGGCAAGTTGGTTAAGGAAATTGCCAAAATCACGGGCGGCGGAGGGGGCGGCCGCAAGGATCGAGCTCAAGCCGGCGGGAAAAATCCCGAAAAACTGCAAGAGGCTTTAGCGAAATTTGCCGATCTGGTCGCCGCCGGTCTGGATGCATGATCGAGGCCGTTCATTAAAACTTACACGCTCTCGACGCGGGCGTCGCTCTCGCCCGCGTCGAGGGGATGACCGTCTTTCAAGGGAAGAAGGTTCTGTGAATTCGGTTCGATTGAATCCCCTCTAAAAAAACTCGCATCGTTTCCCAAAGATAAACGCTCCCGCTGCAAATTTTAACGGAACAATTCGCGCGCTGACATTTTTTTATTCTTGCAAATCAATACAAACGTTTCCTTTATCTGTAAATTTTAGGGGAGCGCCCTAGAAATGTTTATTTTTTGACAATATATGTTTAAAAAGTATTACATAATAGAAAAGGGGGAGTCATCATGAATCCAAAAACCGTTTTGATAGTGTTTCTAATCGCTTCGTCCGCCGTTATTTGCAGTTCAAACGCGGCGCAGGCTCAAATCATATCGAATGTATCACAAGGATATGAATGGAAATACAATCCGGATAATGGGCATTACTATGCTTATGTATCTGAAAGCATCCCCTTTAGAGATGCAAGAATAGGCGCTGAATCATTAGGAGGTTATATTGTTACGATAACAAGCCAGCAGGAAGATTTATGGATAAGCGAAAATTTTGATGAGATTACATGGCTTGGCATCGATTCAGGTAATTGGATTACGAGAGAAATGTTTTATAGTCCCTTTGAAAGCGAATTTTTTTTCGGAGGGAATCCTTATGCCGTAAAAGATCCTGAACGCGGTTGGTTGGACATCCCTCGCGATAGATCTTATCCATACATTGTTGAGATTGGCGATCCTATCATACCGACGCCGACGCCGACTCTCACCCCCGCGCCCGTGGTTTACGATTGGAAATACTATCCAGGGAATGGACATTTTTATTCTGTAGTCCTTGGTGAGGTTGGTTTCATGGATGCCAAATTGAAGGCGGAGGAATTAGGAGGATATCTTGCTACTTTTACAACATTCAATGAATATGATTGGATGTTGAGCATTTTAGATGAATTAGGCATAAATGAAGTTTGGATCGGTCTCTATTATGACAAGAATGACGGCTGGAAATGGATTACAAACGAAGAACTATCAATTTCATTTTGGCTGCCCGGAGAACCGACTAATTTGGACGAGAAATATGTACATATCCGATCAGGAGGATGGAATAATGCTCCTAAAACATATTTACCTCAAGGATATATTATCGAAATTGGCGAATTCGCAGCCACCCCTACTTCGACTTCCACTCCAATACCAATTCCCTCATCAGGCGGTAATATCGCATTGGTGGGTAAAACTTCAGCGTCAAGCGCGCGAACAGGGAGAGATCCTTCCTTTGCGATTGATGATGACATTCATACTGAATACCAGGGATGGTCTCCGATAGAGGATTCTGGATGGTGGCAATTAGAGTTGCCTTTCGAAATTGAAATTTATAAGATCGAGATTTTTCCCAATACTCTGAATTACTCCGATATGTACCGAAAGTTTGTGATTTTTTCGTCCTTGACTGGAGAATTCAATGGAGAGGAGCAACTTCTCGTCAATGAAACAGATTGGCCCAAAAAACAATTCGTAGCCTATGAGTTCGCGCCTGTGAATACAAGGTTTATTCGATTGGCGTCCATAGCGGATCATGAATGGGCCATCTTGCAGGAATTTCGAGTTTATCCCGCGATAGAAATAACGCCTACACCCGTCCCAACATCCACTTTAACTCCGACGCTTGCTCCAATGCCTGCAAACTGGTCTTTGTTAAACGGATCTTCATTAGAAGAAAATCTCCTTACATCCAGTGCGCCTACAGGTTATGAGCAAGGAAGAATTAATTTCACGGATATTCCTGCAGGCGCCGGTACGGACGGTTTAGGCATGGAGATCAAACTTGCGCCGGGGCAGGGCGCTTTTATTTCATCTCTTAAGGAATTCGACAGTCCTTCGTTGATGCATGTTTCGGGGCAATTCAAGGCGAGCAACAGGGAGGCGGCTTTTGCGCTGGTCGCTTTGAACAGTCCCATTGACGGGCAGATCGGATATACAAACGTGAACTCGGATGGAATTCCCATCGACGACTACAGAAAATTCAACTTGATTTATGCGCCGCCTTCCGGCAAAATGCAATACGCCGTCCAGGCGGTCAACAATCCCTTCTCGACCCTATCGACGACCGTCTGGGTGGATAATATTCGAATCGAGCCATTCGAACCGATGGCGGGCGGCGAGCCTGTCGCTTTGGAAATAGACGGCGACTTTGAAGGCGGGCTCGAAAAGATGCTTGTCAACATCAACGGCGATGATGGAATCGTCATCCCCTTCTTTGAATCAATCTCGGATGTGGCGATTCGCATGTCGCTCGATCCATCCAACCTCGCCGCCAACATCGGAACGATATGCCTCGGTCTCAGCGATCAATTCCCGCTTCGCCTGCTGGGCCAAGTGAGCGTCAAGCGGGAAAGCCTGCCGGGAGGCGGCATGCTGGCCGTGGTGCTGACCAACGGCTTCCAAAACCTGGGCGTGTTCCGTTCCGCCGATCTGATTCAAGACATCAACAGCGCCGCAGAAGACTTGCTGATCATCGGAGGCGATTTCATCGTCGACAATCCCGACATCCCGATCAGCGCCTTCGTGCAAATTGGCGGGCCGGATGCGGAGGTTTCCATGGTCGTGGACGATTTAATCCTATTGAAAGAATAGGATTTTCGCGGTTTTTCTGTTGGAGCGAATTGGAGGAGGAGTATGATGGATAGGCATCGTTTTATCACCACTGTGTTCGTTTTGTCGGCGTTTTTATTCACTGGATCAAATACTGGATTTTCAAAAGACGAGGATGGCGGCGAACCTCTCAATGTCCCGTATGACATCATTTATCCGATTCAAATTGACTCGTGGCTGTCGGGCGTCTTTCAGGATTATGCCGACGTGGATATTTTTTCATTCGAAGCCCAGAAGGACATGGAGTACTTTATCATCGTTTCTCCCGGAACGTTGGATCTATATGAATTCAGCCTGCTGGGCCAAGACGGAGTGTCGCTCATCGATCAGAACGATCCATGGGATGAATCGGCCCAAGTGATTCAATGGACTTGTCCATCGGCCGGAACGTACTTTGTTTCTGTAAAACCTTTTTATCTGTCTTGGTCGGTCGGAACCTATAGCATAAGCATTCAAACTTCCAGCGCCCGCTTGAACCGCGTCGTGTCTCTCTTGAAAAGCAATCAATGCAGCGTCGCGTTGAAGGAGCAGATCGATTTATTGACGCTTTTCCCCGATGATCCGGAAATCAATCTCTACACGGCAATGCTTAGAATCCTCGATAAAGTTGAAACGCCGGATAGCCGTTTGTTGAACATCTACAACGAATTGGGGATGGATTTCGATCTTTTTCCCGCCAGCGCCGAAATAACCAATCCCACCGATACCATGATGAAATTGAGCGAGATTCAGTCGTACGCCGTCGAGAATTTTCTTCCCGCCGTCGATGAGGCGCTCAAGAATTTGGACAAGGTGGTTGAGCAGACGGATGTTTCCATCTTCTTCCCGCCCATCGCTTTTGAGAAGGCGCCCGATGCGGAGGAGCCGCCATCCGTCGATGATGATATGATTGCGGCGGAGACGGGGTGGGTGCAGATCGACAACGCCGACGCCCATGTTCTCGCGGGGCTGCTCTTGATGGCCAAGTCGGCGATCTTATCTTTTAACGCTTTTGACATGGGGATCGAACCCAAGATTCTCGCCGAACGATTTTTCCCCAATCCCGGCGATCCTATTGTGTTGGACAGTTTGATGATCGAGTATCCCGATTTGTTGACAGGCAAAGCGGACATCCAATATATCTTTCGGTCTTCGCTCCAAAATTGGCTTTATGGAACGCAGCATGTCCGGGAAGGGCTACAGCGCATGGCAGTGCGTACGACTCCCCAAGATGTGCATATGTTCTATGTTGGAACGTCCGATGCGGCGGAAATTTTATCGCGATATTTATCCCTGCTCGATCGCATCTTCGCCGGTTTGCTGACAGTCACCGGCGGCGATTTCAATGGCGACAGCGCGGTTAATTTTTGGGATTTGCATGAATTGGGAAGCGCCATCAAATTAAGCCGATGAGAAACCGCTTTTCTTTCTCCTGGCTGTTTTATGGATTTTTACTGGGGATGTCGGTTTGGATCGAACGATCGGATCCTTCTCTGCAATCCGTTCTTCGAGACGCCGAGCAAGCGACTGTCATGCAAAATGTCCAGGTTTGTTTGGAGCCGCCGGACGACGGTGGAAATGCGATTTTTGTTGATTCATTGGAATATGATCCGGAAAGCCGGCGCTTGCGGATTGATCAATTCAGTCTGTCTATCAAAACCGGCGGCCTGGACGATTCCGTCCATGAATTGCTTGAATTTGCTTCTTTCTTCAAAAGTGATTTCAAGGCCGGCCGGCCCGGTCATCCTCTGAGAAAGCGCTTGATCGAGGAGATTGAGCCGAGATGCGTCAAGCCTGTCTGCGAGATCCACGATTTTTCCATTCAGACGTCAAGCCTGATTTTTTCCGCGAAGAGGTTTGATGTGCAGGATGGAGATTTTCTCTATTTCAAGACCGCCTTTTTTAAAGAGATCGCCGGCCGGGGCGTCTCGATTACGCCGATCCCGCCCGGCGATATCAAGCAGGTTGAAGCCGCGGCTCTGCTGTGGAGATACCCGATTCAACAGCCTATCTTAGCAAAGGGGGCCGTTCGCTATTCCGATCGGAGAGTTGCGGAATTTGATGAATGTGTTTTCGATCTGTCGTCGATGGAGATCCAAACGATCATGCCGCCCGCCAGGATCAATGCGCATCCCACACTATCGATCTTGCCCGGGATGAATACAAGGCTGTGGATCCGAAATAAACGCTGAAGACGAACACAACCCGGCCAGTGACCTTTAGATTTTGTTTGGATTGTTGGGGAGATGGAAGTAGGAATGAAGGATTAAGCGCTTATTTTATATGACGTGATTTTTACTGCTCCCAAGGAAGCGATTGGAAAAAATCGCGAACGGTAGAATATGTATTATCAAACGAAGGCAGTTCTCCATCTATCTCCGCGGATAACTGGGAATATTCCTTCTCACAGCGTTCTATGATAGCAGGATTGTCCAAAGAGTTTTTTTGTATGCAAAGATTGCGAGATTCGGATTTTATTCGCAAACTCTCCAAAATCTCTTTCTTGTCTTCTGGCCTCAAACGAGGATATATTTTAAGAAGTTCATAAATATCATATGCGTCTTGGCGGCGCACTCGGTTTCGAATTTCTTGTTGAAGAATTGCGCGGTATTTTTCCGCTATTAAATCGGTAAGACTGTATGCTTGAATAGGCGCCAATCCAGCCTCCGAAATTTGTATCGGTTCCATTTTTCTGGTTATCTCATTGAAACTAAAATCAATATGGACCGTATCCGGCGCTTTTCCCGCCTCTAAGCGCTTATGCTGGGGGACGCCTTTGTAAGCATACCCTATGCTCAGTTTCAAGGAAGGGAAGGAGGCTTCAGGATTGTTGGGTTGAATTTTGCATCGTTGGATGCGGCAATCGAGGCCATACGGCAGAAAATGAACAGCCCGGGCGAGTTGTTTTTTGAATTCTCTCAAAAAAGATTCTTCGTCAAATTTCTGATAGGTAAGGTTAGTAGAAAAATCAATATCCTTTGTGTATCGACCTCCCTGGTGAAGAATGGCGATAAGAATACCGCCTTTGATCACCATAATATCGCGTAAATATTGGGAATTTGCTATCGCATATAAAATCGTATGAACCGTCTGCCGAAAAGATTTGGGCGGATTTTCTCTATCTTGATCGACCCATTGCTCGATATTAATTGTTAGCACGTTTTGTTCGCTCTTTGATGGTGTTTATAGAAAGACGCCATTTTTTTGAATAGACCGGCGCGTAATCTCCCGATGCGTCCAGTTTCCTCGATCCGCCGCGCTGAATAAACGTCTCCCACTGCGTAATGAGTGGATGGCTTACTCCAAGAAGTTCATTCAAAATGTATCCAGCGCGAATCTTGTCAATCGGTTTTCCATGCTGATGGATTTCCTCCACGATTAAATCGAGGTAGTCTTGCGCGTGCTCCTGATATACGTCCAATACATGTTCGACGCCCCCGCAGAGATTGGGATCGCGCAGCATGTCTAAAAACGTTTTCCCGATCGTCGCCACTCGTAAGGGGCGATCCTTTATGTTTCGGTATGAACCGAGATGCAGACTTGAAAAACAGTGGATGGGGCGTTTATTTACTTTTTTTAAAAGGATTTTTTTTAATAAGGGAAATCCTGTTTCTCTGTAGTCAAAGAAATTCTCTCTCAAATCTTTTTTCATGCGCTCTGCGGCAAAATGTTTCCATTGTGAAGGAGAAGGTGAAGAGATATAGAGCGTTAACGGATTACGATCCGTCAATCCGTGATAATCCATTGCGCTGAGATGAGACATATAGGCAAACGGATTGACTGTGCATGCGATGTCTTCGGCGGGAGAATTTGAGGCGCCAAGAATGTTAAAAACAACGCGGCCTGAAAAATCTTTATTGATGTTAAGGATGCCGTCTGACAGACACTTTTTGAGCAGCAAGCGAAAATCGCTGATTTCCGGAACGGATTTGTTAATTGTTATGGGGCGCCCTCGATAGATTTTTTCTTGATGCATGCGAAAGACGAAGAGGCCTAAATGATAATCGGTAATGACAGGGAGTTTCCAATCATCGAGGTACAGCGCAATAGCTTTCTGTAAGAGTATGTTTTGGGACATTGATTCATTATCTCCCCTGTGAGAGCGGATTGTCAAAACCAAGCACAGAGAATATTTATTCTATATAATTCGTCCTAAGGACGAATTATATAGAATTTTATAACCTAGTCAAGTCCCATTTTCTCATTTTTTTTCTTATTAAACTCGCTTTTTGGCGATATTTTTGCTCTTGGCGGGCGGAGCGGCTATTCCTTAATGCGGGGAATCGTGACACAATTCTATAGCCTCCGTTTTTGGACCGGCCCATTTTCTGAACATCTCGAGATATTGCGCATGAACGAGACTGTACTTGTCATTTCCACCCTATCGACGCAGGGCGAGGGCATCGCTCGCGTCGAGGGAAAAGCGGTTTTTACTCCCTTTACGCTCCCCGGCGAAGTCTGGCGAGTGAGAATCTCCGACCGCAAAAAAAATTATGATCGCGCTTTCCCGATTGAAATGATCGAACGCGGCGACGATTCGCCGGAGCGCATCATGCCCGCTTGCCCGTATTTCGGATCCTGCGGCGGCTGCCAGCTGCAGCATATGCCCTATGAGAGCCAATTGGAGTGGAAACGCTTGTGGCTGCAGGATACCTTTCGCCGCGTAGGTCATATCCAGATCGAAGCGAATCCGGCAGTCTCTTCTCCCCCGTGGGAATACCGGAACAAAATCACGCTCTCTCTGCGAATCGTTCAAGGGAAAATTGTCTTTGCGTTTCATCATGTCCAGCAGCCGAATCGGCCGGTTGCCGTCAACGACTGTCCTATCGCTCACCCCTTGATTCGCCAATGCATGCCGTTTGTCATTCAAGCGTTGAATCAATCGCGCCCGCGCCTCCGGCAGGCCGAGCGCGGGCGTTCGCAAGGTTCGCGCGTACAATTCCACGCCGCCGGCGGAAAAATCAGTCTTGTTTTTTTCGACGCCGTCTTTTCTTCCTCGGCCGCGGATGCATTGTCCGACAAAATCTTCCAGGCTGACGTTCCCATATCTGAAATCGTTCTGGGCGAAGCGTCGGGCGATAAGGTACGCTCTGTTTCGTATTATCCCGATCAGGAATTGATCGATTCGAACGCTGGCTCCGCTTTTTTTCAGGTTAATGACGCTATTCGCGAACGATTATATCAATATATTCTTGATCTTCCTTTTCGCAAAAAAAAGAGCGCGCTTGACGGCTATTGCGGGGCCGGGCTTCTGACGCGCCGCCTGGCAGAGCGCTTCGAGCATATCACGGGAGTGGAATCCAATTCCTCTGCAGTCGAGGAGGCTCTGGGTCAAATCGAAATGAATCATAGCGAGGACGACATAACTTTTGTCAATCAAACCATGGAGGATTTCTTTGAACAGAACAATGAATCCTTTGATGTGGTCATATTGAATCCTCCCCGAGCGGGCCTTTCTGAAACTGTACGCCGTCAATTATTGCAAAAAATGCCGCCCGAAATGGCGGTCATTTCCTGTCATCCGGCCGCCCTGGCTCGCGATTTAAGAGTATTGACCGGGCAAGGCTATGAGATCCAATCTGTCCAGCCTTTCGATATGTTCCCTCAAACTTATCACTTAGAAACAGTCGTTCATGTGATCCATCCATAATCCTACGCGTTTTTTTTACAAAATATTCATCTAACAATTGCCAAAGCAATCTCTTTTTGGTAAGTTTATCAATTATTGATTTTTTATATCAAATATTGAATGTTCGGAGGAGCGATCATGGCGACTTCATCGATTGAATTGCACGGCATTGTGACAACTTTTGGCATGGACGGCGCATGCTCGGCGGCGATGCTGCTGCAGCGGTTTCCCAAATCGAAAATAATCGTCACCAGCGCCCGCCGGATTGCATTGACGTTGGAAGACATTCTCTCCGAAATCCCGGTTCTTCAAGTTGTTCACATCTGCGGCGTGGGAATTCGCGATTCTCCCGAACAAGTCGCCGATCAACTGCGCATGCTGGCGGAGAAAAATTGTCAGGTAATCTGGTATTGCGGGAGAGGGTACCTGAATGAATACGAAGAACTGTTGAGTGAATCGTGCAAACCGGTTTTTATGGATGCTGCCAGCAACACGGAAATCGTCCAATTGTTTTATAACATCCCCCTTAGCCCTCTTGTCAGTTTATTTCTTACCTTGGCCCGTCAATTTGTGGAAGAGAAAAAACGATGCTCTAAAAATCAGCGATTCTGGCATGATCTGATCGCATTCAGCGCCAGTCGCTATTTTAAGTACGGCGATGTAAAGAGTTATGCTCATTCGATCCTGAAACTCGCCAATCTTATCGCTGTCGCCGACGCGGATCGAGAAGACGTCGAGGCCTTTCGCTTGTCTAAAAAATATGACGTTCCTTTGGGGGAAAGTCCGGTCATAAAGAATCTCCGGTCGGTTATCAAGCGTCTCGGCCCCATCGAGGAGCCGGCCCTCATTCTCGGGCCGACCGGTTCGGGCAAGGAGATCGCCGCGAGGATTCTGCACGAAGCCAGCGGACGCTCCGGCCCCTTTGTTCCGGTAAACTGCGCGGTTTTAAGCACCAGCAGCGATCTGGCTCACGACCGGTTGTTCGGGCATGTATCCGGCGCCTACACCGGCGCGAAAGAGAGTCAACCGGGGGCTTTTGAGATCGCCGACGGAGGAACCTTGTTTCTCGACGAACTGGTTGAACTGCCGATTTCGGTTCAAACCCAATTACTGCGCGTTTTGGAGGAGAGAACAGTTACTCCCTTGGGAACCATGCAATCTCGCATCGTGAATGTCCGCATCGTAGCCGCCTCCAACCAGAATATTTCCTGTTTGATTCGGGAAGGAAAGTTTCGCTCCGATCTCTACCACCGGTTGAATGTCTTGCAAATTGAGATTCCCCCCCTGAAAGACCGAATGGAGGATATGAAATCGATTGCGATTAATACAATGTATGATTTGCGAAAGAAGGGCTATTCGTATTCATTGTCGGAGGAGGATTGGGCGGCGGCTTATGCGTATGACTGGCCGGGAAACATCCGCCAGTTTATCAATCTTTTAAAGCGCGCCGTTTATATGAAGGAGCCTTTTCGACAAATTTTGCAGAATGAGATCCGATCCGCCTCGAGCACAGAAGAATCGCGCCATGGGGATTTCTCAAAAGAACTGCAGTTATTTCATCCCCAAAATCCTTCTGAAGTGAAGCCGGAGGCTCAGATACGCCGATCCTATATGAAGCATGTACTCTCTCTTTTTGAAGGAAATTGGACGAAGGCGGCCGATGCGCTCGATGTTTCGATTAATACGCTCCGAAAATGGACTGGGGAATCATAAAAGCTGCATTTCATGCGATCGGCATTATATGAGGGAGGCCGATTCCTGTATATTGTTGGCCAGGGATGGATTTGAATGGATCAAGCGGTTCTTTATCCCGTGACGTGAAAAAGGCAATCCGGGCATTTTCATGAATAAGCTCTTCGGAAAGGATGAATCATGATTCAGAAAACTCGTTTCGATTCGCTGCTGTTTTTAGGATGCATGACTCTGCTGCTTATCGCGGTCTCCGCCCAGACGGATGACTCTTTTCTGTACGATAAGCCCTTTGTGGATGGAGCGACCTACGATGAATCCATCCCTCATCCCGACGATATTTTAGGATTTCGTTTAGGAGCGCGGCCGGCGACCCATCAGGAAATTCTCCGTTATTTCGAAGCGCTGAGCCATTCGTGCGAGCATGTCCGATTGTTTCAATACGGCGAAACGCATGAAGAGCGCAGCCTGGTTTATCTAGTCATATCTTCGCCGGAAAACATGAAGCAATTGGAGCCGATTAAATCGAAAATCCGCCAATTAGCCAACCCCCAAGTTCTTCGCAGCGAGGAGGATGCCGAAGCGATTATTCAAGAAACGCCCGCGGTCGCCTGGATGGCCTACAGCATCCACGGGGATGAACTCTCGTCCTCGGATGCGGCCGTTTGGACGGCCTATCAACTGGCGGCGGGGCGGGATGCGGCGTCCGAAGCGATCCGCCGCAACGTATTGGTCTGCATCGATCCACTGCAAAATCCCGACGGACGCGAACGCTTCTTGACGCAGGTTCGAATGTTCAACGGCAAAGTATTGAATCCCGACGTGCAGAGCGCCCATCATGCCGGCATGTGGCCCTGGGGGCGCGGGAATCATTATTTCTTCGATTTGAATAGAGATTTCATCATTCTTACTCAGCCTGAAACGCTCGCTCGCATACGAATCTGGCGCGAATACAATCCGCAGCTGCTGGTGGATTCGCACGAAATGGGGCCGTTAAACACCTATTTGTTTTCTCCGTCGCGCGAGCCTATCAATCCTTATCTCCCGTCGCTGCTCGATAAATGGTCTCCCATTTTTGCGCAGGAGCAGGGCCGGGCGTTTGATCGATACGGTTGGAGTTATTACACGCGCGAGTGGGTGGACAATTGGTATCCCGGTTATACCGATTGGATTTCGTACACCGGCGCGATTCAAATTCTCTACGAGCAGGCCGGCGTGGATGGGTCCGCCGTGCGCCGCCATGACGGAAGCGCTATGACTTTTCGCGAATCGGTGCATCATCACATCGTCAGTTCGCTCGCCAATCTGCGGACTCTGGCTGAGCGGCGCGAGGATGTTCTGCGCGATTATTACACGCTCAAAAAACAGAACATAGACGAATGGAGAGGCGACGAAATCCGCGCCTACATCATCGAACCGGGCGAAAACCGAAGCCGTGATTTTACGCTTCTCGACAATCTGCGACTGCAAGGCATAGAGATTTATGAATCCAATTCTTCCTTCACGCTTCCCCAAGTGCGATCCACCATGGGAGAAATCGTCTCGGATAAAAAATTTCCTGCAGGATCGTGGATTGTATCGACGCGCCAGCCCCTGAAAAATCTGATTAACGCCGTGATGGAATTCGATCCGCGTATGACGGACGCTTTTTTGAAGGAAGAGCGGTTTTATCTGGAAAAGAAAAATCAATCGCGATTGTACGATGTTTCTAGTTGGTCAATGCCGATCGCCTATGGCGTTCGATGCTATTCTGCGACCGTTCCCGTCGAAGTCTCTCGATTCAAATATACAGGATCCAAGCCAGAGAGCGGAGCGCCGGATGAAACGCCGGCCTACGGCTATGTGTTAAACGGAAGCGACGACGCGGCGACTTTTGCGGTCGTCCAATTATTGGAAGAAGGAGTCGCCGTGCGGGCGGCCGAGAAAGAGTTTCGCGTGGGAGAGAATACATTTCCCCGCGGCAGCTTCCTGCTTCGAAAAGCTGAAAACAAAGACAATCTCCATGAAATCGTTCAGCGAATCGCCGAAAAGCATTCCGTCGAGTTTTACGGAGCGGATACGGCTCTCGATCTGGATGGCATCGATCTGGGCGGTGAATTCTTTGGATTATTGACCTGTCCGCGCATCGCCGCCGCTATGGGTAGAGGGATTTCGACGACTTCGTATGGGGCGCTCTGGAATATATTGGACGACCGTTATCGAGTCCGAGTTTCTTCTCTGGACGCCGATCGCTTGTTTTCGTTGGATTTGCGAAAATACAACGTGCTGATTCTTCCGTCGGGCTCTTACGATAAGGATGCGATTCCGGCGCTGAAGCAATGGGTGACGAACGGAGGAACCTTGATCGCCCTGGGAAGTGCGGCGACGCCGCTGACTCAGGAAAAAGCGGAAATGTCCCAAGTGCGCGAACGGCGGGATGTGTTAGAAAAACTGGATGAATATGAGGAATCTGCCGAGCGCGAAGAAAATGCGTTGATTGCGGAAGCCAGTCAGAAAGATGTTTGGGATTATGCGCCCGGCTTGATTGAAGAAGCATCTCCTTCCGAAAAAGAGAAAAAACCGGCCATTGAAAAACTCAAGCGCCAGGATGAATGGGAGCGGCGCTTCAGCCCCAACGGAGCGTTTTTGCGAACCGGCATCGATCCCTATCATTGGCTGACTTACGGAGTACGAGAACCGTTGGCCGTCATGGTGGGTTCTAATCGATCGTTCTATTCCAAACCGCCGGTGGAAACTCCTGTTCGATTTACCGGCGAAGCCTCCATTCGAGTCAGCGGCCTGCTATGGCCGGAAGCGAGAAAGCGCTTCGCCAAATCGGCCTATTTGACCCGGGAAAGAATGGGAAGAGGTCAGATCATCCTGTTTCCCTTCGAGCCGCACATGAGGGCGTATTTCCCCGAAACGACTCGTTTGCTATGGAATGCCGTCTTTCTGGGCCCGGGATTGGGCGCTCAAACGCCCATCCCCTGGTGAGCCGGCGGGCGGAATCGTCAGCTGCCGGATGAAATCCATAAGGCAATCGACTTTTCCTCGTGGAAGAGGCGCCGGCTCTATTGCGTGAGGTTCATCAACTGCTTTTAATAGGAGGACGGATTCGACTGGACGCCGCTAAACTACCATTACGGGAACACAACCATGCGCATTTTGTTCATTGGGCATAACGGGTATGAATACCCTCACACCCGCGTTCGCTGCTATCATTTCGCCCGCATGCTGTCCAAGCATCCTCGAGTCGAGACGTCGGTGCTTTCCTTTCGCGACGATCTGGCGCCTCATAAAACGGAGGCGGATATTTATAACCTTCGCGATCGTGAAAAAGTCGTACTGACCGCCAAAGCGGTCTGGCGGCTTCTTCAAGAAAAAAATACGGTTGTTTATATTCAAAAAGCCCATTTCCACGCCGCCGCCCCCTATTGGCTCTACCGGATGGGATGGTTGAAAAGCTACATTTTTGATTATGATGACTACGATATTCCGCTTTCCAATTTCTTCTATCGCGGAACGCTGAACCGGCTCTTTTTCGGCAGCAATCGCTGGGATGAAATTACCTTTCGTCTTATCCGGAATGCGGCGGGCTGCGTCGCCTCCAGCCGGGAGTTATGCTCCTTGATGCAGGAGCATAATCCAAAAGTTTCTTATATCCCAACCGGCGTCGATGCGGATGTCTTCAAGCCTTCGGCGCATAAACCTTCTTCGGCAGAGGCGGTGGTTCTCTGGAACGGCTTGGTGTGGGGCGAACCGATCCTGAAAAATATAAGGATGCTGTTTTCTGCGTTTCAGAGAGCGAGAATTCAGGCGCCCAATCTGCGGCTTCTTCTCGCCGGCGGAGGGGCCGCCTGGCCGGATTTAAAAAAAGTGGCGGCCGATCGGTTTTCGGATGTTCCCATTGAATGGCGAGAATGGATCGATCCGCGCGAAATGCCCGCTTTGCTGCAAAGCGTCGATATCGGCGTTTTGCCTCTGGAGGGAGAGGATCGGTGGCTGCGATGCAAAAGTCCGACCAAACTCTTCGAATACATGTCCGCCGGCCTGCCGGTGATCGCATCCGCCGTCGGCGAAGCGTCGCATGTGATCGAGCACCAAAAATCCGGTCTATTGGCTCAGAACGAAGCCGATTTTTCGGATCTATTAATCGCTCTCGCTCAAAATCCCGAACAGCGAATGACCTTGTCCGCCCATGCTCGTGAACGAATCGAATCGAACTACGCTCTTCCAGTTCTGGGAGAACGTCTGTACCATTTTCTTCAAAGCATTTTCCCTGTATTAGCGGAGAAAAGTGCATAAAAACACTTCTATTGGCGTCCAATAATGGAATCAAAATGTGCGCATTTCGAGATTATGCTTTTTAGAAAAATTCATGTCAGAAACATGATAAAATCCATTTTTGTATGCAGAAATTGAACAAACGAATCCATTCGCGAGAGGCTTTCTCGACCATGTTTCATAAAAATTATCCATCGAACACTTTAACAAAACGTCTACCGGTTCTTTTGACTACGGCGTTAGCAGGCGCTCTGTGGCTTTCTTCATGCTCTACGACTGAAACGCGCTGGGATTCTCCGATTTTAGTTCCGCCGCCTGACGCCCAGAGTCAATCCGCCCAAACGCCTGCAACAGGCCCGGAATCTATGACGCCGGCCGGTCAACCCGATGAATTGATCCAGCCGGTGATTGAGCGGCCCTATATCCAAACGGCCGATGATGTCGACCGGTTCCAAACCGCCTGGCGCATCACGCGAGCCTATGGCCTGGATCTTCAGAATTTGGAGGCGAAAATCGACGAATACGGCGTTACGCAGATTCATCTGGGCGGGGATATTCTTCAAGCCGTCGATGACTTGATTCTCAATCCGGGGAAGCGGGATTATGTTCAGCGCCTGGCGCAGCGCTTGGATGCAAAGAATGTCGAAACCTTGGTTTGCAGCCATGAAATTCATCTCGAAGGCCGTACGTTTCTTTTTAATGAAAACGCGCCGCTCGCCGCCGCGCGCCAGGCCGCTTATCGCAAAGCGCTGAGTCTGATCCCCGAACTCGACGGCGTTGTGCTTACCTTTTCGAACGCTCTTCTTCCTCCCTGGGATGCGTCGCTTCCGCCGGAGTATCCTCAAATGTCTCAACCCGAGCGAATCCGATTTTTGGTCGATTTGATTCGACCGGTGGTTGTGGACGAGTTGGGAAAGAGGCTTTACATTCAGTTGGAAGGCGATTCGCCACAGTCAAGCGAATGGATTGTCCAGGCTCTGCAAAGCGTCATGGACGATAGCATCGTCGCAATCGTTCCTTCCCAAACAACCCCGCTTCAGAATGCTTTGTTCCAATCGTTTCACGATCAGCCGCGCATCGCCGAGTTGGATTTGGCGGGCGTCCAATTTGGCGGGCCGCGATTTATTGTGGAAAACTGGACGGATTGGCCTCGCTGGCAATCGCTGCGAAATCAAGAAGACCTGGAAGGCGTCGTGTCGGATATTCACGGTCAAAATGGATCGCTTTTGAATTCGCCCAACGAAATCAACCTGTTCGCTTTTTCCAAAAGCGGGCAAGATGCGCCCTTGGATCATACCGTTCTCCAAGCGGACTGGATTCAGAAAAAATTGGGGCTGCTTCCCATGTCGCGAGAAGGGAATGTCATGTCCAATCTTCTCGCCAACTCATTTCAGTGGAATGCGAAAATGAGTTTCGTGCAGAATATGCTTTGTTTTTCCGACAACGGCGGGCTGCCCGATCCGGAGACATGGTCTTTGTCGCAATATCTGTCTTCTTCGCAAAGCATGCCGCAGGAGCAGAAATATTTCCTCCGCCGATTGCTCGAGCCCAATAAACAAATGTTGATTGACATGGCGCAGGAAAGTGCAGAAGCCGTCGGACTTCTTGAACAAGCGATTTGGGATTTAGAGAGTTTGCAGCTTCAACTGGATTCGATGGTTTACAATGATTTGCATCGCCGATTGGAGCATCAACGCTTCATGGCCGATGTTCTTCATTATGCTAAACAAGTCATTTGGGGATTCGAATATTGGAAGAAGACGCGGGATGAAGACGAAGCGCTTTATTTAGAAGCGCATCTTCAAAAACTGGAGCGATTGGCGGACGCCATGGAAGAACGTTATCCCAAAGATATAACTCCGGGGAATCCCGATCGCATCCGCTCGTGGGTTGGGCGCATTCGCCGAGAATTCCCGCGCGTCATTCTTGGCTGGAAAGAACGCCAGTGGAACCAAATCAAGGAAGTCGCCATTCATCAAACAGGCCAGAACAGCGTTGAAATTCAGTGGAAAAGCGCCCTGCCGGCTTCCGCCAAAGTTTTTGCCGCGGATCAACTGCCGATTTTCGAGCGCATGGTCTCGGTCTCTTCTTATCCCATTACCGAACATAAAGCGCGTGTGGAAAATATAGAGCCGGGGAAAATCATCTATCTGAAAATTCAGATTCAATCCGAAGATGGACAAATTACCAATTCCGGCGTCTTCCCGTTTCAGTTGGAGTCTTCCCCCGTTATGTAAACGGCCTATTTCAGTTCGATGAACGGTTTAAAAGTATGCGCCGCTCTCGGGCCGGATATCCCATCTCGAGAGCGGCGCGCTTCGTTACATTTTTTCAATGACGAGCCCGTATAACGGCATGATTCCTTTCAGTCGGAGGCGCTCTTCAGGGCAGTTCTCGAATGCGAATGTTCTTGAACTCGATGGGAGATCCCTCCGATTCCAAGCAGAGATGTCCTTGGCGCGGTTCGGCGTTGTTTCCGCCGGAAACCTCTTCGCCGTTCACCCAAAGGCGCACCTCGCCGTTAATGCAGCGAACATAATAATGGTTCCATTCCCCCGCGCCCTTGCTGAGATTTTTTCGGGGGAAGCTGCGCGATCCATTGGGCGATAAGGGAGGGAAGGGATTGAGTTTTGTGTTGCCCACGGCGAAAACGTCGCCGTTCGTGGAGAACCAATCGCCTTTTTTGCCGCTTCTCTTTTCATATTGCTCGGCGTAGCCGTGATCGAGCATCTGAATTTCAATGCCGTACTTGGGCAGCGAATTGGGCTTCAATACCTCGAGGGCCTCCATCGGCGCCCAAACGAAAACGCCGGAATTGCCCGCGGGTTTTAGATGACGCCATTGCACGATCAATTCGAAATTGGTATACACTTTTTGAGAGCGCATAACCCCGACGGGCTTTCCGCTGCATAGCAAAATATCGTCTTTCCACGTCCAGGTTTCCGGATCGCAGTTGACATCGTTGACGAAGTCGTCTTTTCCCAGTAAAACCCAGCCCGGTTCGCTGCCGTCGATCATGGCTTTGGGCGGCGACGGCTCTTCGTCGGCCCAAATCAACGAGAGGCATAAAACAGGCAGTAAAAGCAGGCCGGTTCGAAAGATGGTTGATTCCAAAAGCGTGCGGTTCATTTTCGACTCCCTTTAGATAAAGAATGATGAATGCCTTTTTCGATTGTATTGATTATTATTTTCTGTCGCGTGTAAAGAAAGCCTCGCAGCGGAAAATGTCGCCCGGCGATGCTAATCCATTAGAGACGTTATAGTAATTGCCGGTCAGCCAGCCGCCGCCGGCATAGACGGGTGTTACGTTTAAATATTTGCAGTCCGGCCCGGGGCTGCCGATTTTCCAATCGGAGTTTCCCCAGGCTTTGTACCAGTCATGCGTAGAATTTCGGGTCGCCTGCCCCCCGTGGGTTAGATAGGTTCCATAATCATACGTGAGTTTGCCGTTCACTCCTCCGACTTTGTGGCATGAATCTCCCTGGAGCACGTCGTCGGCCTGGAATACATCGGTGAGAATCGAGTTCATATAAGCGACCGGCGTAGTGAGCAGAGCATACGAATAGGCCCAGCAGTGTCCTGCAAATAAATCGTGCGGGCAATGACCTTCATCCAACTTATAAAGCGCTAAAGCGGTCGCCAAAGCAGACATATCGGATTCGACTCTGGCCAGTTTCGCCCGGATTTGGGCGTTCATAAAATTCGGAACGGCGATAGCCGCCAGGATGCCGATAATCGCAACAACGATCAGCAATTCGATGAGCGTAAATCCCTTTCTCGCTTCCATGAAGCCGCCTCCCCATTCATTTCACTTTTTCATTTTAAGCAGAAAAATAAACGCTTGAATGATTGTATCATGCCAGATATTCCGCGTGATGACAGTGTAAGAAAGGATTTTTCTTTTTGTCAATAACGGGTTGACACTGCGCTTGTACCTGCTTAAGCTCGCCTCATCTGTTTCGATACACTTTATTTAAAGAGTTAGTTATGTCCCACACATTTGCTTATGATCTGGTCGGCTTCCTGCGCGTTTTATACCGGCGCCGGGGAATGATTATTAAAGGAACCATCGCCGTCACCGTCCTGACCGCCGTCGCGGCGTTGATATGGCCGCAGACCTGGCGGGCGGATGCGCGCATTTTTGTATCCACGCCCAAATACAAAGAGACCTTGCGCCTCGTTTCGAAGCCGTTCGATGTCCTTACCTATGAAAGCGTGATGGCGTCCGACCAGATCTACATGCAAATCATCGATGCGCTCGAATGGTATCGAGAAGCCGTTCATTCGTTAAAAGATAATCCGGAATATCTGCAGCGGATCAATGAGCATCTTCAGTCCAAGGCGGCCGGCATGACGATCTTCGAGAAGATGCAGAATTCCAATTTGGAAATTCTGACCGAATTTCTCGCGCCGTCCGGTCTGGAAGACGATCTCTTCTGGAAAAATCGCATCTACATGTTCGGGCATCTGAGCGCCGAGGAATTGCAGACGATTTATGACGCCGGTGAAGACGAGTTGGATGATCTGACCGTTTTCGATTTGCGCAAAATGCTATCAACCAGCGTAGCCAAAGTGCGCGAGACCAACCTCGAAGTCGAATATTCTCGCGTGATTCGCGTTTCGGCTGAATTCGACACGGCCGCCGGCGCAAAAATGGTCGCCAACACCTGGCTGGATTTATTCCTGGCGCGGGCGGAGGAAATGGTGCGGGGAACCATCCAGCGGGAAATTCAGTTAAGCCAAAACCGATCGCTAGCCCTGCAGAGTGATCTTCAAAAAGCCGAATCCATACTGGCAGAATACGAGAGGGAGGCGAATGTAGGGCAATTGCGCGCGGAATTGGCCTCTCAATTGGTGCATCTGACCGGTATGACGCCCAATCGGCGCATCGCCGATCAGGTGGAGGAATCGTTCAATTTGGAGTCGGAAGACGAGCCTTTCATGAAAGAGCGGCGAGAGAAGGCGGATTCTCTGTCCTATACGATCAGTCCGCAATACGAAAACGCTTTGCTGCCCATGCGACTGCGAATCGAGGGGGAGCGGAACATCGTCGAAGCGCTGCTCAAAAAACAGCATGAGGCCGGCGCGGCGTCTTCGACCGATTTACTTAGCCATAAAACCGAACTGGACGCCACACTCTCTTCCTTGAAAGATCAGATCAAGTCGGTATCGCATGACATCGCCGCATTATGGGATGTCATTCGACGCCATGAGAGCGAAATCGAACAGCTGCGCCGCCATGTAAACGAATATCAAAGCGCGCTGACCGCCATGCGCCCCCTGCTCGACGAAGCAGCTCTCCTGCAAAGCCGCGATGAAAATATCCGCTATGCGGACGTCAGCATCGACCGTCCCATCAAGCCTGACAAGCGGGTCTTTCCCAAACGAACCTTCATGACGGCCATCGGGTTGGTTCTATCGTTTTTCTTATGGTGCTGCATGGCCTTTTTCTTGGATATCTGGGAAGAAGTCGTCAAGCCGGACGGCGAATCGGCGCCGGGCGAAGAATAAACCGGCGCATCGACAACAAACAAAGAGCGGCATTGTGCGCCAATCGATTCTTTTTCATGGATGCGGGGCGGGAATCGCCGTCCTCTGCGCGGCGCTCAGCGTTGATTCTTTTTTTATGGATCCTGCCGGGGAAACTGCCGAAATCCTTCTATTCATGGCGATTATTGGAGGCATGGCCGTTTTTTATGGTCTGGCTCTCTGGCAAATCGTGCGAGGGCGGACGAATGCCGGACTGGGCGGCGTTCTGGCCTGGGCCGTGATATTTCGCCTGCTTCTTCTTCCAAGCCTGCCGATTTTAGACTCGAGCTGTTACCGGCATCTATGGGATGGGTATGTGCTCTCCAAGGGCTTCAATCCCTTTCAATTCGCGCCCGGAGAAATCCTCGATCAAAAATCCGCCGCCGGTTTGAAGGAAGAAGATGCGCAGATCCTAGAACGGCTTCGCAGTTTGACGCGGCGCGTCGGGCCGGCGCAGGATGTTCTGCATAGGGTGGATCATCCCCAACTCAATACAATCCACCTTCCCTTCGCTCAGATCATGTTCGGCGTCTCTGCCGTCTTTTTTCCCTTGTCGATGTTGGGTTGGAGGATCCTCATTTTATTCTTTGACGCTGCGTTGATTCTCGCCCTGACGGCTTTGCTCTCGCGATTCGGGCGCGACCCGCGCTGCGTCTTGATCTACGCCTGGTCTCCGCTGGCGTTGAAAGAAACCGTTAATTCCCTGCATGTCGACGTCATCGCGTCAGCGGGATTGTTTATCGGAATCCTGTTCGCCATGGCCGGCTACAAGAAGCGTTCGCCGATCGCCTGGGCCTGCGCCGCCATGACCCAACTTTATCCGATCATCGTCGCGCCCATCTGGTCAAAAAAATGGACGATTCGTTCATGGAGCCTCTTTGGGGCGATCTTGATTATTCTCCTGTTTCTATTCAGCGGCGCGGGGGTGCGCGGCGCGAGCGGCTTAGCGGATTTCGCTAATCAATGGGAAAGCAACAGCAGCGTCGTCGCCGCATTGGAAGCGGCGTTGGAATGGCTTGGCGCTCCCTCTCGCGGTGAAGGATCAGTCTTATTTACCTTCGCGGGCGCCGCATTTCGCTTGAATGCGCTCCTGTCGGCGAAACTTGCCGGCGTCTTGATTGTATTGGGCATCGCGCTTTCGCTGGCGTGGAAGTCGATGCGCCAAGAGATCGGCGACGCTTGCAGGCTGCAGTGGACTTTTGGGTTGGTCGGGGCCGTGATTCTTTGCAGCCCGGTGTGCAATCCCTGGCATATAGCGTGGATCGTTCCCTTTTTATGCTTTACGCCCCGTCTTTCCTGGCTCTATTTAAGCCTGGCCTGTTTTGCGTATTACTCCTATTTTATTCCCGATCCCCGGGGCATTCCGCCCGGCGTTCGAGTGCTGGAATACGCGCCTTTTTTTGCGCTGCTGATTTGGGAGTGGAAATTCGCTCTCACAAATCGTTTCCTGCCGAGCCGGTAAAAGAATGGATGGCGTTTTTCCCTATGTTTATGCTTGTTTCGTTGGGGGCGTTTCGTGGTTGGGGAAACGCAGCGGTAAATTGTCCGTTCTCGCTTGGCGACCTAAATAGCCTCCATGGTGGCGCAGGCCGTAATCTTTCTTATCGATCCCTTTCAGTTCCATCAGCGTCAGCGCCAGAGCGTCGCTGATCGCCAGCATGACGGCGATGCTGGCCGACGGCGTCAATCCCAGGGGGCATGGCTCCTTGATGACGCCCATGTCGAGCAGGATGTCGCTCAAATCCCGCAGCCGCGAGTCGGGATGCGACGTGACGCCGATGATGGTCTTGAGCTGCAGATGCCGGGATAATTCGAGCATCTCAATCACTTCGTTGGATTTGCCGCTCGTGGAAAAAGCGATGATGCAGTCGTCTTTGCCTACTAAACCGAGATCGCCGTGAGCCGCTTCCGCAGGATGAATGAACGAGGCGGGCGAAGCGGTCGAACAGAGCGTGGCGGCGAATTTGCGGGCGATATGCCCCGCCTTGCCGATGCCGGTCGTCAAGAGTTTTCCCTGGCAGTCGCGCATGGCGTATACGGCTTTTTCAAATTCCGGCGTGACCTGCACGGAGGCGATGGCCGCCGCCTCCGCATGCAAAATACATTGAATTCGTTCGCGAATATTCATGGAATATTATCAATTCTCCAAATCGATCAATAATAAGAACACTATAATCGAAACGGACTCTATCCATAGAGATTTAGGAGCCCCGATTGATTTTTGGATGGAAATTACGAGAAATATTGATGTTGATCGTTTAGAAAATAGTTGAAAAGCATAGATTTATTTTTTCTCCTCCCATAAAAAATTTATAAAAAAAATGTGTAAAAACCTGCATCCTCTCTTTAAAAGGGAATTTCAATAAGGTAGTAATAGGAAGAATTTGAATCCGTCTTTCGCTTTTATATATGTTTGCAAATGGTTCAGGGGTAATCAGTTTTCGATCTTTCGTATGATTTGAGAGCGTATTGATGGATCAAAGGTTTGGCCTCGGCGTATCAAATTAGGAAGTGCGGGAGAAAATCATGTTACGGCGACTTTATCTTTTTGTATTGCACGTGTCGTATTATTTTGAGTGCTTTTCCATCGTTTTTTTGTTTGCAGCGTTTTTTTTGCATGTCCCATTTACGGCGGAATCTCGCGAAGTTCCGTTTTCCAATGAGATTCTTATCTCCGACAGTGTAAACCAGCCCTACTTCGTTTTAGCGGCCGATATGGATGGCGACGGCGATAAAGATGTTCTTTGCGCCTCTTTCAATTCAGACCGGATCGACTGGTTTGAAAACAATGGATTGCAAATCGCCGGCGGCCATCTCGTTTCCTCTTCGATAGACGGACCCAGGGCGCTCTATGCGGTTGATATAGACCGTGACGGCGATATGGACGTCCTCTCGGCGTCTTATTACGGCGACAAGATTTATTTGCATTTGAACACCGGCGCCGGCGGCTTCGGATCGCCGATTACGATTGCCGGCGGGATGGATGCGGCAATCGCCGTGTATGCCGAAGATGTAGACGGCGACGGCGATTTGGATGTTTTGGCGGCGTCTTACAATAGCAGCCAAATCTGCTGGTATGAAAACAATGGGCAGTACGCTTCGTATTGGCTCTCGATAACGATTACCACCGCGGCGCGGGGGCCCCGCTCCATTGAGGCGGTCGATGTTGACGGGGATGGAGACGTGGACGTTCTTTCCGCATCCCAGAGCGACGACAAGATTGCCTGGCATGAAAATTCCGGCGATGGATCATCCTGGATCAGTCATGATATTTCGAGGTCAGCCGATGAGGCTGCATGGGTTCATGCGGCCGACCTGGACGGCGACGGCGACCTGGATGTTGCATCCGCTTCGTTCGCGGACGGAAAAATCGCCTGGTATAGAAATGACGATAACGCCTCGTCATGGATGGAATCCATCATTACGACAGAGGCGAAGGGCGCCTACTACGTCGGCGCCGCCGACTTGGATCTGGACGGCGACCTCGACCTTATTTCCGCTTCCTATACGGATTATAAAGTCGCTTGGTATGAAAATCTGGACGGCCGGGGCTCGTTTGGATCACAGAAGATCATTGCGACAATGGGCGAACGGACTCGAACGGCGTATGCGGCGGATCTAGACGGCGATGGAGACGTCGACGTGGTTTCGGCGCAATACCCGAATGACGACAAACTGGTTTGGTTCAAGAATGAATCCATTCATCGCAGCGCATTGTTTCCCGAACAGCGCTCCATCTCGGAAGCCGCCGGCGGCGCTTGTTCGATTTCGGCGGCGGATGTGGATCGGGACGGCGATTTGGATATTCTCAGCGCTGCGATGAACGACAATGCGATTTCCTGGCATGTCAATGACGGACTGGGAGAATTTTTATCGTCAGCCGTCATTGACGATTCGGCGGACGGCCCCTGCTCCACCGCCGCGGCCGACTTGGATCGCGACGGCGATGTAGACGCCGTTTACGCTTCTCAAAACGGCCATGAAATTATATGGCGGCCCAATGACGGTTCGGGGATGTTTGGCGCTCCGCAGATTGTTTCGCAGGCGCCTGCATCGCCGCGACAGATTTGCGCCGCCGACCTCAACGGCGACGGCGCCCAGGATCTGGCCTGCGCTTCCTATGACGATGACGCCATACGCTGGTTCGCGAATGACGGCGCTGGACATTTCACGGCGCATATTCTCACAGACCAGGCGGACGGCCCCGTCTCTCTTTGCGCCGTGGATCTCAACTGCGATGGAAAGTTGGATGTACTTTACGCTTCTGAAAACGACAATGCCGTCGCCTGGTTCGCCAATCTGGGGGAGGGCGTTTTCGATTCCGCCCGTCTGATCAACTCATTCCTCTATACGCCCAGTTGGATCGCGGCCGCCGACCTGGACGGCGATGGAGCAAACGATGTCATCGCCGCTTCGGAAGCGGGCGACATCATCGTCTGGCATTCCAACGATGGGGCGGGGAATTTCGGTCCGGCTCAAATCGCGGCGAATTCGCTGAATGCGCCCGCCTGTGTTTTCGCCTCCGATCTGGATTTGGACGGCGACCTCGATCTGGCGGCCTGCTCCGGGGAGGATGACGCCGTCGTTTGGCTTGAAAACGGCGGATCAGGGAACTTTTCCGAACCTCAAATCGCGGCGGCCGGGGCGGATGGCGCCCGGTTTGTCTGCACCGCGGATTTGGACGGCGACGGCGATTCCGATCTCGTCTCCGCTCTGTTTGACGGGGGTAAAATTGTCTGGCTTCCCAATCGCGGGGGACAGTTCGCCGCTTCTGCAGAAGACTCGGCGCCTTCTTCCATCTTTCAAGGCGAAACGGATGTAGTATTGAAGATCACGGCGGTTCATCGCGGGCGCTCCGGCGACGCCGAAGCAGAGATTGTGCGCATGCAATTTCTCTGGGAGGAGGCGCCCGGCGATCCTCTTTCCAGCGATGAAGCCAATGCGTTGATTGAATCGTTTACGCTTTACAAAGACGACGGCTCCGGAGAGTTCGATGCGGCGGACAGCGCAGTGGTCGTCATGGAGACGCTTTCTCTCGCCGGCGGCGTTTTAGCCATCGAGTTTGTGGATGGAGGCGCTGAGGCATGCGTCCCGTTCGGCGGCCCTCAAACCTATTTCGCGGTCGTTCAACTCACGGTGGACGCCGCGGAGCAAACGCCCAATCGATTTCGGATCGTTCACTTGTCGGAAGCGGGGCTGGCGGCCGAGGATCGGACGAACGATATCCCGCTGACTATTGAATACGCCCCTGAAGCCGCCTCGAAGTTAATCAGCGCCGCTCCCAATTATGACGGCGTTTTGATCGCCGGCGGCGGCGTCATCGAACCTGCGTTTCTCGATTCGATGACCGTCGCAGATGACGGCGCGGCGCCCGTTTTCGATTTTACGATCGTGGACGGCGGCGGCGGAGACGGCCTACCGCTGAGCGTCTCGGATATCGTCCTTCATTACGAGGGAGAAGACGATCTGGCCTCACGCATCGCCTGGCGCCTGCGAGGCGCAGACGCCGCCAATCACATCGGTCAAGTCGATGCGGCCGCCGATGCGATTCGATTTTCCGGATTGTCTCTATCGGTGGACGAAGGACAATCGGAGACTTACACCGTCTATGCTTTTTTTATGGATAATGCCGGTCTTCAAGATCGTCAAAGCATCACGCTTCGCATCGACGGCGATGAAGATGTAACTTTGGGAGAAAATGGATCTCGAATGGGCGCCGCGTCTCCGGTCGGCGCCGTTGTGACTGTTCAGGTTGATGCGAGTCAATTAACATTCGTTCAGCAGCCGGCGTCATTGGCTGTCATCAGCGGACAAATGATGAGTTTTTCGGCGCATCCCATTTTGGAGGCGCACGACGCGGCGGGCAACATCGATCTCGATTTCTCCAAGCAGGTCGAGATATCTTCCCATGGAGCGGGCGCATCCATGCTTGCGGGCAATCTTGTTGCGCCGGTCAACGGCAGAGCGACTTTTCCCGATTTAACGCTGACTTACGCCGCGACGGCTGATCATGAAACCTTCATCCTGCAGGCTTCAAGCGAAGGGCTGGCCTCGGCGCAGAGCGATGCGCTGAGCGCGGATGTGGTCGCAACGCAGTTAGTATTCGTAATCCAGCCTGATCCGTTGTCAGTCGTCAGCGGTTCGCCCATGGATTTCAGCGTCGATCCGGTGGTCGAGGCGCATGATGAAAACGGTGTTTTGGATGAAGATTTTGCTCAAACCGTCGTCCTGTCCGTCAACGGCGCCGGGGCGGCGGTTTTGACGAATGAGACCGTCTCTGCGGTGAACGGCTCGGCGTCGTTTCAGGATTTCACGATCGAATACGCCGCGACTTCTGACCATGAGATTTTCACCCTGCAGGCTTCCAGCGATAGCCTGGCGTCGGCGCAGAGCGATGCGCTGAGCGCGGATGTGGTCGCAACGCATTTAGTATTCGCAATCCAGCCTGATCCGTTGTCAGTCGTCAGCGGCTCGCCCATGGATTTCAGCGTCGATCCGGCGGTCGAGGCGCAGGATGAAAACGGAATTTTGGATGAAGATTTCGCTCAA
>JAFGTC010000016.1 GCA_016934335.1 Candidatus Omnitrophota bacterium
CCCCGCCCGGCAAACCATCGAGCGATGGCGGCCGTCATCTCTTCCGACTTGTCTCCGGCCTGCAGGCCGCCTCCATGAAACCAGACGATCGTCGAAAAATCCTGCGCGCCTTCGGGAAGATATAAATCCAGCAGGCAGCGCTCTTTTTCATACTCCGTCAGACCCTCGCCGGATTTGTATGGGATATTCTTCTCAACCACAACCTCGTCATCGGCCCCGGCCCCCCAGGCCGCAGCAAACGCGAAAATCACCAATAAAACCGCCGCCCTGTTCAAACGCGCAACAAACTTGTTCATGATCCACTCCTATGATAAGTGCCTACTCGTTAGAGATCTTTCACCATCGCTATGATTTCCTCAAATTTCTCTTCCGCCAAGAGGCCTCCGTAACCGGCGAAAACGCCCTTGGGAATATGACGCCACGCCGCCCAGGCGTTTTTTGTCTCTCCCATCATCTCCAATTGGCGATCGACCAGAGCGGATTCCGCCGCGATAAACCGGCGCCGCTCTTCCTCTCCCCAATTCGGCATCCGCTTGGACAGCGCCGCCAGCCGATCCACAATGACGCGGGTCAGTTTTTCGCCGTCTTCCCGCGTCGCATACTTTTTGGGATCGCGGCCATACACGCCCTTATGCGGCGCTTCGCCCAATTGCGAAAGATCGACGCTGCCCGGATAAAGATGCATCATCAAGGAGGTCTCGCCCCAGGCCGCATGATCCCCGGTGTAATCCGCATCCAGCGCCAGCATATACTCCGGCGTTCCCAGCACCGGCGCGCCCAGCGCCCGACTCATGCGAACCGCCGCCTCCCGGACGACGATCTGCTGCCCGGCGCCATAATGCCCTGTGACTATTATCACCGCTTTGAATCCTTGGCGAACCGCCTCGCGGCACAGACTCTCGATCCAAGGCCGCACCAGCACGGAATGTACTTCGTTTTCCGGTTCGATCACAAACGTATGCGGTTCATCCAATCCCCCGACGCCCCCGTACAAGGGCGGCGCAACCAGCCCGCCCCCTTTTTGCGCGGCCAGGACGCACAAGCGATGCGCCTTCAATGCATCGACGCCCACGTTGTTTTTATAACCGTGCCACTCGATCGTCCCCAGCGGCTGAAACAAAACAGCGCATTCCGACATGGCTGTCTCAATCTCCCGCGGCCTCAAATATTCCAACCGAACCTCCCGCCGTCCGTCCGGCCGCCCTTCCTCGAGAGAAGATGCGCTTTCATCCTCCTTGGAATGCGCTCGATTCGCGAAGACCGCCAGAGGCGCCGCCGCCAGCGCTCCATCCACGGTCTTCTTCATGAATATCCGTCTCGGTACACTTTTTTTACCCATGAGTTCCCTTCCCCTTTCATCCTGCTTCTTGATTCGATCCATCCCAATACGCCCTGCCAGTTTCCTGAAATTCTTCCCCAATTTCAATGGGAAGCCGGATCCCTCCCGATATTTATCCTCAAATTCCAAAAGATGAATTCCATAATACAGAAACGGACAAGAAATCATGTAAATAGTAAGAGTCCCATATTCAATCGAAACAAAATGGTTTATAACAACAAGACAACAAAAAAAGATATAGTAAAGGAGGTGAAAAAATTCTTGAAAAGCGTATTTAGGCTGGTTTTTCTAATTTCTTCTTCTGACTCCTAAATCAGGGATTGGAAAGAAGGGAAGAAGTCAATTGTATCATAGTTGACGCCAAAAAAAACAAATCCAAAAAATCTTTTTTAGAAGCAGGAGACGGAATATGATTCGAGAAAGAAAACTAATAGCTGCCTTAGCCATCGTGTTCGCTTTGGGTGGAATGCCTGTGAATGGAGAAGTCGTCGCCTACTTTAAATTTGATAACATCAAGGGATCATTATTCACCGATGATACCGGCAAGGGATTAGTCGGAACGCTAGGATTGCCCACAAATATAGGGGAGCCTGAAATCATCACGGGACCGTCCGGCGCCGATACGGACAAAGCGATCCTGATGTCCGGCGACGGCGGCATGGCGGTGGACGATACAGCTTTGTTCGCATTGGAAATTTATTACTCATTAACCTTGGAAGGATGGTTTAAAGCGCCGGAATATACCGTCAATTTCGATACCCCCTTTATCAATTACGTAGACAGTTACCAGTTGGGGATCGCGACGGATGGAACCCTCTATTACAATTTACCAGGTATAGAAAACATCAACAGCGGCGTACTATTTCCCTTTGATGATGAATGGCACCACATCGCAATAGTCGATGATGTCGATGCGAATACGTTAACATTGTACATAGACGGCGACGTCGCTTTCACGCGGGATGGTAGTCCGGGCCTCAACTTTGGTACGAATCTTCTGCTCATCGGAAGAAATGATCTTACGCCGAATGCAGCGACATTTCAGGGTGCGATGGACCGACTTCGCATAAGCGCCGTTGCGCTCAGCCCAGATGAACTGGACAGTGATCCGGCCGCCGTCAAAGAACCGACGGACGACACCTTAGCATTATTCACATTCGATGAAGATTCTCTGCCGTATCCGAATCACGGCATGGAGCCAAGTTTGTCCATGGTCACCGCTCGCGGCTATGCGTCGGGCAACACCGGCGCGCCGGAAGTAAGCCCAGACTCCCCATCCGGAGCGGAAGGCGATTTTAGTCTGTACACGGCCGACGGTTCTCATGCGCTCGTTCTTGATCCTGAAGGGGTGCTCGATGTTGGCGGTCCGGGAAACAATTATACTTTAGAGGCCTGGGTCAAATACGAAACCGGTAATTTCACTGATCGAATGGTGATCTTCTACCACGGTCCGGGAGCTTATTCCTTCTCGCTTGGAGGTGGAGATCCTCGTGTTGTGTTTATAACGACGCTGCGCATTGCGGACTTCAGTTCCACTTCCGCGTTTGTAACGCCGGACGAATGGCATCACGTAGCCGTAGTTCATAAGGACGGCGAATCGCTTTCCTTCTTCGTCGATGGAGAATTAATCGAAGAAGATACATACACGGGCGGGACGCGACTTGCGGAAGTACATCAGATGACGATCGGCAGCGAGCCTAACGGCGTGCTTCCCTTCACGGGATGGATCGACCGCATCCGCATCAGCAACGAAGCGCTGACCGCCGATCAAATGGATTCCAATGCGATGGCTCCGGTCTCGGTTGCCGATTGGTCTATCTATTGATACGTTTTAACTCAACATACTGATATCGCTTGGGTAAAACCCTAAAAGGTGAAGCGGATTCATTCATTCTGCTTCACCTTTTTCCTTATTAATTCCATAAAATCCCCCCTGGCGCCGTTACAAATAATAGATAGAATACGTAATTATTACTTAGTTGATAAAATTTATAAAATTTGAACATGGAGGAAAAAGAATGAAGAAAATGTTTCGCAGAGCAATCATAGCATCCCTGCTCGCCGCCTTGATCATCCCGGCAGTGTTCATTTCGCAATCCGCCGAATCGCAGACAGCCAAGAAAGCCTACAAAGTGGGTGACGCCATCGAACCGTTCACCCTTAAATGCCAAGAGGAGAAAGAACACGACCTCAGCAAAAACCTCGGCAAAAAAATCATCGTCCTGGATTTTTGGAACTGCCAGTGCCCCGTCTCTCGCGGCTTTGAGGATCAATTAAAGGAAACCGCCAAAAAATACGGCGAAAAAGACGTCGTCTTTTACGCGATCGACTCCAACACCATCAACTCCGTCGAACTCATCCAAAAATACGCCAAAGACAACAAACTCAATTACCCGGTACTCAAAGATTGGGAAAACAAAATCGCCGACAAATTCGAGGCGGCCGTCACCCCCGAAGTCTTCGTGATCGGCAAAGACAAGAAAATCCACTACCACGGCGCGATTTCCGACAACCAAAACGCCTCCAAAGTAGAAAAACACTATCTCGCCGCCGCCCTGGATTCCATCATCGCCGGCAAACCGGTGGAAGTCAAAGAAAACAAAGCCTTTGGCTGCTCCATCAAACGCGTTGCCAAATAATCAATCTTACAAATCCGCAGCATTACCGCCAATCATGAAACGCCCCGTTCCACTCAAAAAAACGGGGCGTTTTTTTATCTAAAAAATTTTAAATTATCGATAACGCGCGGTTGACATTCTTAAGTATTTATTCGAACATACTAAATAATATTTATTTTGATTCACATCAATACTTATTATTTAATTTAACACGATTTCAATTTGCGAAATGGAAGATTTCTTCTGCCGTTTGCTGTTTTGATCAAAAAAAAGAGAGGCAATTTTGGATCCATATCGGCGCTCTGATATGGATCCAATAAACCAATCACCAAGGGAGGAAATTTCATGAAGAAGAGTATGTGGATGTTTGGGATTGTTGCGGCTGGAAGTTTGATTCTAGCCCCGGCGACTATGGCCGACCGGAATGGATGGGCGGATCCTCCGGGCGGGTGGACCTTCGTAGAAGAATGGCACAAGATTCCAGACTATGAAAACGATCCTGTCTGGAATCACAACAACGGCAGCGATGAATATTCCGGCAACGCATACACGGAAGATTTCAACCTGTACGAAGTGTACGTTCAGGACGGCGTTCTCGTCGGCGATGTTGTCCAGATCGAAACGCTGGAAGGCGTCGGCGACACCGAGGACGGCGCAGCGCCTGCGGAAGACGCCATCGCTATGCGCCTGGTCGACTTGGGCGATCCTAGAAAATTGGATTTCGCCGATCCGAGCGACCGGAAGATTTTTTTCCTCGGCGCTCTGCATAAACCCGGCGAGTTGACGGAAGATCCCTTTCTCAACGGCATAACATTTTGCGCGCGATTCCGCATCTTCCCCATTATTCCCGATCGGGATATTGGGGCGGCAGAAGATCTGGTCGCCGTGGCTTTGGATCCGGATGGAGACGGCGTGCCTGACGGTGACGGAACTCTGCGTTTCATCCCGGAAGCCTCGGATCGCGCCCATGTAGGCGTCGGCTTTGTCAACCCGAGCGATACAACGCAGAATGTACTTGTCGGCGTAGGATATTATACGCAAGGCACTTTGTCTGTTCTTGTGAATAATCTTGACTCCGAAACAGATCCGGATGACGTAGGCCTCAACAATATCCCCGTCTTGACGGATATTGACACGACTGCGTTTCATTCCGTCTGGATCAGCGCGAAAGCGGATCCCGACAATCCCATGTTGATCAACGTCCGCGCCTATGGCGATGGAAGCCTGGAGCCGGTCGAAGCCGTCATCCAGAGAGAAGCAAGCGAAGAAGATCTCGATATGCCGGATCCCGAAAACCTCCAAGACAACGCCGAATGGAGCGGAATCATGGAACTCGCCTTCAACATCGGCAGCGCGGGAACCTCAGCGGCGGGCGGCTTCCAGTACGATTACTTGGTTGCAACCATGGCCGGCGCCTTCGATCCTCAACCGGCGGGATCGACTGACGTCGCTTCCTGGGATCTCTATTAATCCCTATTCCCCCGTGTTGGGTTCAAAACCTGCCGCGACACACCGGTAAATACAATTCATCCCCGGATTTTCTCAAATCCGGGGATTTTTTTTACCCCATTAAAAACCTCAAAAATCAAATATATTTTTCTGGAATTATCGTTAATGCACCGTTGACAAAACCAAAAAATCATTCGAATATACTAATGAATTGGAGATTCTATCTAATCTTAATATTCAATATTGGATCAATATCGATGTTTTGATATAGATCCAATTAACCAAATCTTTTCGGGGAGGTAAAGTTTTATGAAGAAGATCTTATGGATGTTTGGAGTTGCTGTGGCTGGAAGTTTGATTCTAGCGCCGGTGACAATGGCCGATCGGGGTGGATGGGCCGATCCCCCCGGCGGGTGGACCTTCGTTGAGGAATGGCACAAGATTCCAGACTATGAAAACGATCCTGTCTGGAATCACAACAACGGCAGCGATTCATATTCGGGCAATGCTCACACCGAAGATTTCAACCTGATGGAAGTGTACATCCAGGAAGACGTTCTCGTCGGCGATGTCGTCCAGGTTGAAACGCTGGAAGGCGTCGGCGAAACCGAGGACGGCGTAACCCCTGCGGAAGACGCCATCGCCATGCGCCTGATCGACTTGGGCGATCCGAGAGAATTGGGACTCTCAGATCCGAGCGACCGGAAAATCTTTTTCCTCGGCGCTCTGCATGCACCCGGCGAATTGACGGAAGATCCTTTTCTCAACGGAATAACGTTTTGTGCAAGATTCCGGATTTTCCCCATCATTCCTGACCGGGACATTGGAGCGGGACAGGACCTGGTTGAAGTTGCGTTGGATCCGGATGGAGACGGCGTGCCTGACGGAGACGGAACCCTGCGCTTCATCCCGGAAGCCTCGGATCGCGCCCATGTGGGCATCGGCTTTTACAATCCCTCCGACACAACACAGAATGTACTCGTCGGCGTAGGATATTATACGCAAGGAACAATGTCTGTTCTTGTGAACAACCTTGACACCACAACAGATCCGGAAGACCACGGTCTTAACAATACTCCCATATTGACAGAAATTGACACCACAGCCTTTCATTCCGTCTGGATCAGCGCAAAAGCGGATCCTGACGATCCGACGATGATCAACGTCCGCGCCTTTGGCGATGGAAGTACGGAGGCCGTCGAAGCCGTCATCCAAAGAGGCAGTGATGCTGTTGATCTGCCGAATCCCGAAGACCTGCAAGACAATGCCGAGTGGAGTGGAATTATGGAACTCGCCTTTAACATCGGCAGCGCAGGAACAGACGCGGCGGGCGGATTTCAGTACGATTACATTCTCGGAACCATGGCCGGCGCATACGATCCTCAACCGGCGGGATCGACTGACGTCGCCTCCTGGGATCTCTATTAATCGCCTTTCCCCCGTGTAGGGCTCAAAACACACCAAAACACCCCGGCAAAAACAATTCATCCCCGGATTCTCCGAATCCGGGGATTCTTTTTTAAAAATCAACCGCAAAATTAAACCGCTTCTTTTTTCTTTTGATCTTTAAACCGAGCCTCGATCACCTTATCGACGCGATGCGACAACTCCTCCGAGAGCATCGAGCCGAGCCGCTCCCGGAAATTCTGATCCGTTTTCCGATAATCGGCGCGAATGTTGTAAATCGTTCGCTCCGAACGAGTTGGATCGTTTGGATCACGATTTTTCGCCATAATGCAACCTGCCCTCAATAGAAATCATCTCGACATGAATATCGGCAAATATGGCCAATTTCTTTAATCCCCACCGCCCCGCCGCCGCTCCCTCCCGGGGCCGCCGGCGTGCGCTAGACAACGCGCGCCCTTTCGGGACATAATCTCAAGAAACAGGCGCGGCGGGCGCAAAACCAAGCGTCGCCCGCCGCAACGCCTTGATTCGGGAGACGACCGCCATGACGAAACCAACCCTTACCCGACGCGCCATGCTCCGCCAGACAGCCGCCGCCGGCGCTTTACTGCTGGCCCCGCGATGCGCCCGCACCGAAGATCCGCCCCATCGCAAACCCAACTTTGTCTTCATCCTCATCGACGACATGGGTTGGAAAGACGCCGGCTTCATGGGAAGCCCCTGCTACGAAACGCCCCGCGTCGACCGCCTTGCCCGCCAGGGAATCGTCTTCACCAGCGCTTATACCAACGCCCCTAACTGCGCCCCCACCCGCGCCTGCATCATGTCCGGCCAATACGGCCCCCGCCATGGAATCTTCACCGTGGGAACGTCCGAACGCGGAAAATCCCGTGACCGCAAACTAATCCCCATCGAAAACAACACCCGGCTTTCGCCGGACGTCGTCACCCTCGCCGAATCGCTCCGGCGCGGCGGCTACGTCTGCGGGCATGTCGGAAAATGGCACCTGGGCGACGAAGGCGAAACCGGCCCCCTGGCTCAGGGATTCGACCATCGCTTCGGCGCGAATTGGGGCG
>JAFGTC010000128.1 GCA_016934335.1 Candidatus Omnitrophota bacterium
GGCCCTCCCGGCGTCGGCAAGACCCTGCTGGGGATGTCTGCCGCAAAACTGCGCCGTCAGCCGCTTTTCATCTACCAATGCACCAGCGACACACGCCCGGAAGATCTTCTGGTCACGCCGGTTTTGGCGGAGGCGGGATCCATCTCCTATCACGCCTCGCCCCTGGCGACCGCTATGATAACCGGCGGTGTGTGCGTCCTGGATGAAGGCAACCGCATGCATGAGAAAAGTTGGGCGTCTCTGGCCCCACTGCTCGATCAGCGCCGCTATGTCGAATCGATCATTGCGGGAATCACAATCCCCGCCCATCCCGATTTTCGCATCTGCGTTACCATGAATGAAGACGAATCGACCTTTGAGGTTCCCGACTACATTGAATCGCGCCTCAAGCCCACCATCCGAATCCCCTTCCCCGCCCGCCAGGATGAGTTGGCGATCTTGAAATATCATCTTCCCTTTGCGGAAAACGAAATTCTAGGCATGACCGTCGATTTCCTCCAACAGGCGCACAAACTCGATCTGGATTTCTCTTCGCGAGACGGAATCAATATCATTCGCTACGCCATTAAACGGCTGCGTCAGAAGCCGACTCATCCCCTGTCGCAAGACAAAGCCTGGGGCGAAGCCGTCATGGCGGTGCTCGGCGAAGAAGCGCAGGACTTGGAGCAACTGGCGGAGAAGCGGCGAAAAACCGCGCAAGACTCGTATCCCCCGATGGGCCTGGCCGATTTCTTTTTCGATGAAGACGATCCGCTGCGCCCCGATGACGACGACGATCCGCTATGAACAAGCCGATGAATCCGGTTTTCGCGCTCGACGACCAAATCACGCTCGCGCCCGTGGTGCATGGAAGCGTCAACTTCGCCTTGGAGATTCGGCGCATTTTTCTCCAGAACCGTTTTGATTGTCTGGCGGTTCCTTTGCCGCCTTCCTTTCGCGAGTCGGTGTTAAAGGCGGTTAACGACCTGCCTTTCATCCAAGTGGTCGCTCGGGAGGAGCCGGGCGGCGGCGCGTGGAATTACGTCCCCGTCGATCCCTGCCAGCCAGTGATCATGGCGCTGCGCATTGCCCTCCAGGAATACACGCCGGTTGAATTCATAGATCGCGAGACCGCGGTCTATGAGCCGGAATCCTTTTTCAGTCCGGATTCGTACGCCTTGAAGAAAACCTCGCTCGACAAGTTCTGCACCACCGTCCTACCGGCCATCCCGCCGCCGCCCTCCGGAAGTCAGCAGGAAGCGCGAATCGAGACGATGGCGGATGAACTGCACCGCTTGCGCGCTCATTATAAAAACATTCTGGCGATCTGCCCTCTATCACATTGGCCCTGGCTGCGCGAAGCTTATCGCGCCCGCAGGACGCCCCCGCCGCAAAAGCCCTATTTTTCAACTGCCTACACGTTTCCCGTGCAAGAGCGCTCTTTGGTGTTTGTTCTGGGAGAACTCCCGTTTATCACTTATCTCTATGAAAAATCGCGGCGGGATTTTCTTTCCGACGAACACCTTTCCATCGACGGCGTCAAGGATCTTCTCCTGCATGCGCGCGGAGAATGGCTTCGCAAATTCGAACCGCTGCACAATTGGGCGACGCCCCAGCGCCTTCAAATCTTGCTGCAATACGTTCGCAATTTAACTTTGCTCGAGCGGCGCTTGACTCCGGATTTATACACGCTGGCCATCGGCGCAAAGCAGGTCATCGGCGACACCTATGCGATTTCTCTTGTGGAAAGCGCCAAGATGTATCCTCATCAGCATATCGCCGAACGCGACGGGGCGGCCTTTGGCGTCGATAAGGCGCAGTTCCCGACAGGCGGAGGCGGAACGGCGAAAAATCGACTGCTCGGCGTTCCCTTGGAATGGCGCAATCTTCCCTTGAAACACCCGCCCGAAAAAAATCAGGAGCGCAAATGGAAGCAATTGTGGAATCCATACGGTATCTGCTCTTGGCCGCCTGAAGATCAGCGCATAGAAAGTTTCAACACGCATGTACGCGACGCCGCCAGGGCTATCATCGGCGAAGGACTCACACGCTCCGAAAAATTCACCGCTTCGCTCAAAGACGGACTCGACATTCGCGAAACCATCCGCAACTGGTATACCGGCGATTTGTACGTCAAAGAGATTCCCCCCTCGCGCGGCAACATTGAAGCGGTCATCTTTCTGTTTGACACGCCGGCCGATCCTCAGAAATACCCCTTGCGAACCACCTGGTACGCCGAGCATGAAGAAGAATCCACGCTCAGTTTCTTCTCCACGCCGATCGGCGAGAAATTCGTCGGGCCTGGAATCGCTCAGTGCCTCTACGGCGGCTGCGCGTTCATCTTCCCGCCGCGGCCGATTCCCGAGATATGGAACGATCCACGGTTCGCTCGCTTCCCAACCTTGGAAGAACGCCTGATTGCAGGGATTGTCTTTCACTCGCGAGAAAAAAACGTCGCCATCGTCAGCCCCTGCACGCCGCGATCGACCTGGAAATCCATCGCTCGCCGATACAAAAAACGTTTTGTCTACATCCCTCTTTCGCGTTTTTCTCAGCAAACTCTCGACCGTCTGCGTATTTTCCACATATTGAACGGCAAAACCGTCCGCTCTTACGCCGCAAAATTCATTAGGGAGATATAACCATGATATCCGATCAAGCCAGCCGTCTTCTGCCGGTTCATTACGAGGGAATCGCGCTGTTGCAGAACGAATTCGATCGCTATCAGCGGGAGGCGTTTCCCGTCCGCGGCCCGAATTTCTTTGCGCTCGAATTGAACGGCGAAGCCGGCGAGTTGGCCAACCTGGAAAAGAAAGCCTGGAAGGGAAAAAAAATCGATCCGGAGGATTTCGCCGGCGAAGCGGCGGATGTGATGATTGCGCTATTGAATTACGCCAACAGCAGAAACATCGATCTGGCGAAAGCCGTCGAACAGAAAATGCGCATGATCGATCAACGAAGACAAGAAGAGCATTTGTGATAAATTCGATCATCCGATCCCCGTAGATCCATATGAACCGGATTGAATAAAGCGTTTGATATTCAACATTGGCGCCATGGCAGATGGCTGCTTAGCCGCGAAATAAAGAGAATGTTTGCAATCATCGATGCAAAATTCAATCTTTTATGAAGAGTAGTTCTATAAAATAACATTGCGTAAATAAGACGGGCTGCGATACAATAATCATTGCTGGGAGTTGGAAGCGGCCGTTTCGGCATCGCCGTTACGGTTCCGCGCATTGCCTCTTCCATTGGTAAGTCCTCACGGACAAAAAAAAGGGTTCGATTCCCTACGGCTCCGTCTCAAGGGACATGCGGTAACGCGCCATGCCGCCGGTTCAGCAGGTTAAGACCTCCACCGTCGACACGGAGTCCCTTGAGAACGGACGCTTAGGAGAAAAAGAGGGAGAACATGGAATATATCATTCTAGCTGCGTTATTGGTTTTAATCGTCTTATTCTTGAAGATGCATATCCAGCGTGCGACTCTTCTTGAATACGAACGGGGATTGAAATATGTCAAAGGAAAATTCACGAATGTGCTTGAGCCGGGACAATATTGGTACGCTCCCTTTTTCGTCCTAATCAGAAAGATCGACGTCCGCCCTCATTTCATTACGATTCCAGGCCAAGAAGTCCTAACCTCCGATGGCGTCAACGTCAAAATCAGTCTCGCCGCTAAATACGAAATCCAGAATCCGGCGATCGCCGTCAACAAAGTGCAGAATTATCTGGAAGCGCTTTACCTCGAGTTGCAGCTGGCCTTGCGCGAAATCGCCGGTTCAATGGAAGTCGATTCAATTATAGAAAAACGAAGCAAAATCTCTGAACAACTGATGGAGAAAATAGAGGCCAAAGTTCAAGACATCGGCCTGACCGTTCATTCCGTTGATGTCAAAGACATCATGTTTTCCGGCAAACTCAAAGATTCCTTCGCCAAGATCGTCGATGCGCGCAAAGAAGGGCAGGCCATCCTCGAAAAAGCGCGTGGAGAAACGGCGGCGTTGCGTAATCTCGCCAATGCGGCCAAATTGCTCGATTCGAATCCCAACCTGCTTCAATTGCGGCTCATTCAAACTCTGAACGAGACCAAAGGCAACACATTGATCTTCGGCATGCCCTCCGATTCAACGCCCGTTCCCTTAAAAAAGGGCGCGCCGCAGGATGCATCAAATTCACAATGATCTCCGCATCATGAAGATGTTTGATGAATATCTATGTAAGCAGGAAATTTATGTTCCGGCGGCTTGGTTTTCCATCCGCTGGAAAATCCTCACTTCGGCGAGAGCGGGATCCAGGATGAGAACACGCCCTTTGGAGTCGGCGGCGACATCCAAAGCGACTCGCCGGTAGTCGTAATCCGGCGCCAGGCATAGCCGATCGTGTTCAGCAAATTTCTCGGCGCCGGCTGCAAATCCCACAAACGTTCCCTTCGCATCGTAAATTTTCACTCGGGTGATTCCCTTTTCACAAGTCACGAAGCCGCTTTGATGGGGAAGCAGCGCGAAATTCACAGGATTGCAGCAGCCGCAGAATCCTTCGGCAAGAGTCGAAAACTCGCCCCACCAAGAGACAAGATTTCCCGAAAGATCGTAGGCCTCAATGCGATGCTCGCCCGAATGAGACGCCCATAATTGTCCATCGGAAGAATACGCGAGATCAAAATGGGGGCTGGGCAGGAAAAACTCGCCGAACGTTTGGATTTTTCGGCCGGACATATCGTATTGCAGAATTTCACGTTTCGTGAAATTCGCCGCGAATACATGATCCGGGGATACGGCGATCGATGTGATCAACGCATCCGGCCCGGCGCTCTCCCATCGGCTTTTTAAATTTCCAGACGAATCGAAGATGACGATGCGATCGCCGGCGCCTGCAAAAATCCGGCCGTTCGGATCCACCGTCAGCGAAGTCGCTTCTTGATCGAGATCAATATTCAGTGGAAGAGGTTTGCCCTTCGAAGAAAAGACGCGAACCGACCGTCCGCCGGCGACATAGATATTGTCTTGAGAATCCACCGCTATGGCGCAGGACGGATCCAGTTCCGTCTTGAAGCGGATGTCCGTTTCTTCGTAAAGAATCAAAGCGGGATCGGTTTTTTGAAACTGCTCCAAATTGTACTGATATTGGGCGCTCAGTTTGCCGCCGCTTTCCGTATAGCGATCTTTAAAGATAACCGATAACACCGCCGCGATGACGGCTGCGGCTATAATCAAACCGATCAGCAACTGGATGTTGAACCATTGTTTCATCTTTGACATCGAACCGCCCCTTCATGATTCACCCGAAGAATTTTTGTCTATTGCGCCTCCTCCAGGCAGATCATTCTTGTCATATCGCGTAGAATCATTCGCCCCGAGGCGCAGGCGATTGGCCCCCACGAGTCGTGTCCCTCTAAAATTTGCATCTGATCAACCAGCCGAAATTGGCCCGCATCCGCCTCCACTCGGCTCAAAAGCCCCGAATCGTTCAACACATAAAACAAGGATCCCGCGAGAATGAACGATCCCAACCCAAATTTATACGCCCCGCCGCTGGCCCATTTTTCATTGCCGTCCAGATCGAGGCAGACGAATTGCCCGTCCGGCCTGACGCCAAAAATGCAATCGTTGAAAAGAATCGGCGTATGCTGCGTAGCGCCAAAGCGTTCGGGTTCGAGTCGGAAGAGAAGTTGGGGCTCGATGCGATCTTCGACTTTCTTCAGTTGGAGCATCGCGCTGCCCGCCTTGTATCCGCCGCTGAGAAAGATCTTGCCGTCCCCAACCGTCAAAGGCGAAGGCACGTTGGCAATGCTGATCTTCCAATCCGGATATTCCCACAAAATGCGCCCGTCCTCGGCCGATGCGCCCACGACGCCCCCGCTGGCGCAATAGACGTACATGCGCACGCCGTTGAATTCCATCGGCATTACCGATGAGTGCGTCATCTTCCAGTCGTTGGGATTGGGCGTCTCCCAGATGATTTCGCCGGTCTCGCAGTCGACGGCAGTGATCAACGCCGTCCCCCCCGGCGCAAGGATGAGCCGATTTCCGTCGATGAGAGGGCATTGCCCCGCATACCAGGGCGGCACTTCCGCGCCGAAATCGCGCACCATGTCGATCATCCACTTTTTCTCGCCGCTTTCCGAATCCAGACAGGTTACGTGGCATTTGGGGCCGATGCCGATCAGCCAATCCTTCGTAACCGACGGGACGGTGCGGCTCATGCCGTGATTGCGCTTAATGCTCATGGGATACGAATAACGCCAGATTTCCTCGCCGTCCGCCAGGGATAGACAGCGCAGAGCGTCCTCTTCCTGTTCGCGGTCATAATCCATCAGATACACGCGGCCGTCGAGAATAACCGCCCCGGCGAATCCCTCGCCCACATCGATCGCCCACGCCGTTGCTGCTTTGCTCCCTTTCGGCCACGGCTTGAATTCTTCTTTGCAGATGTTGTCGAGATCCGGGCCGCGGAAGCATGGCCAGGCCCCCGTCAGATCGGCGGGAGAGCCGCTCGAGCGCGTCAGTTTTCCCACAATTTCCTTTTGTACGGTTTGGCCGGACGCCGACAACGATTCCCCGTCAATTCCGGGAACGCGCGCCTCCAGAATCACGCCCGGAGAGACGTCATACCAAAAGTAAATCGACAGGATTCCCGCGATTGCAAGAGCGCAGACCAGTATCCTGCCGATCAACCGTTCCCTTTTAGTATTTTCATCCAAGTCAAATTTCATCATGACGCGCTTCTCATCTCACCCAAACGACTCTCGTTCATTGACCGGTTTTCTCATCGCCGCCAACGCAGTAAAGATTCTTGTCGCCGCGAATGACGATGCGTCCGTCCATGAAAGCGGGAGACGATCTCACCCATTCATCCACTTTGGACGTCGATTCCGCCAGTTGCAGCTCCCTCGCCGCCTTGACGCGATACATGACGCCTTCTTCGCTGAGAAGATAAATCCACCCGCCCGCGATGCTCGGAGAAGCCTGAAATATATCGTCGAAGAAATGCTCCCAGATCAATTCCCCGTTTTTGGCGTCATAACAACCTAAGTCGCCCGCTCCGCCAAGAAGAAAAATCAACTCTCCATTGCTCACCGGGCTGCAAATATCCGGCGCCGGGCAATCCTTGCTCCACACAACGCCGCTTTCCGTCGCATCGCCTCGTACGTTGGGATTGATAGCGTATAGCGTCTCGTTGGGAAGAACCGCGAATACCAAACCTTGCGCAAAAATGGGAGACGGCGCGAGATCCGTGTCGAGAAGATCGGCCCTCCACAATTCCGTTCCCGCCTCCAGTTCGTAGGCGATCACCCACGGATCCGAACACGTGACGATCTGGTCGCCTCCCTCGGCGCTGATGATGATGGGAGTAGTCCATGCGCCGGCGACGGGCCGGACCGTCCGCCACACAGTCTGCCCCGTCTTCCCCTCCAAAGCATAAAGAACGGATAGGTCGTCATCGACATCGCCCTGATCGTATTGAATCAAAAGAAGATTGCGGTAGAAGACCAGCGACGTTGCGTATCCATATACGTTTTCCTGTAATCCCAAATTCCGCGCCCAAATCCGCTTGCCGTCCAAATCGAAGCAAATCACGTCCCCATCCGGAAAGATGGCGTAAACCCGCGCTCCATCGCAGGCCATGGTCGAGGCGGCGTATCCTGTATCTTCAAAAATCCTCGGTTTTTCGCCAGTGTTTCCGGTTACATTCTCGACGGGATTCTTCCATAAAAGAGCCCCGGTTTCCAAAGAGTAGCAATACACTTCTTTGGCATTTTCATCCGCGCCCGACAGAAAAACGCGATCCCCCCAGACGATCGGCGAATTGACGCCGGGAAGTTGTAATTCAGTCTTCCACAAGATCCCTTCCCCGCTTTCGCCGTCCCAGGCGGTTGGAGTATTCTCATGAATGGATAAGCCCAATCCTCCATAGCCCCGAAAACGAGGCCAGTTTTGTTGGAGTTCCTCCTTTGTAGGATATTCAATCACTGGTGCGACGGCCTCTTCCGATGAAGGCGGCTCTAACTCAAGTCTCGAAAGCGAAGCCAACGCCAGAAAGCCGCTCAGGATAATGCATCCCATAACTCCGACCGCTCGCCGAGCCTGCCTCTTTCTTTTTTCTTCTATAAAAGGATCTTTCGATCTTGGCTTGGGCCTGGCCGGCTTCTGAAGCGAAGCGATTTTTTTGGCCGCTAAAAGAAAGATCGCAGCGCCGATCAAAAGAAGATATTTTCCCCGATCCGAAAACGCTTTGCGCTCGAAAAAGTTCTGCCTCATTTCAAGATCGAGCCGGCGGATTTCCTCTTTCAATTCTTCATCGCGGGGATTCTGCTTCAGCAGCGCTTTTTTTTCTTCCAGTTGAGCGGAATAGATCGCTTCCTTTTCCGGAAGACCCGACATATCGGCGATATAATTGACAACCAGCAGCGCGGCGACAATCAAACTAAAAACGCCGGACGCAACCGCGATATTGCGCGCCGTCGCATAGTGGGCTGAATCGGCTGGATTTTTTTTCCTCACAGTATGATTCCTATAAAATCAATGTCCAAATTCTACGCCGACGATGCGGCGTCGATCTTTTTTTCCCGTTTCGCGCTCTGCGGGCACGTAGAGAAGCATCGACCGCAGGCCACGCATTCGGAGCGGTCGGCTTCATACTCGCTTCGCTCAGAAAACAGCGACAGAGCGATCAATTTGCATGCGAACACAAATCCGATAAATCCGCCTAAGATCCATCCGCCTAAGGCGAATTGTTCGCGCACTCGAAACGATTCTTCAAACAGATTTTCCTTGGAGAGCCCTTTCTCTCGAAACGACTTGCTGGCGTCGATCACGCCTTCGACTTGACCGGCGTCCTCCAAGGCGATGCGCTCCGCCAAGCGAACGGTAAAGTTCATCCGGGAAAAAGCGTCTCCCGCCCATGAAGCGCTCCATCCGCCGAGAGTAATGAGAATCGGCGCCAGCGCGATCAACAAAACAAGCCGCAGGCGATCTGTTCCGCCGGGAGCGGGCATTTCTTTCGGCGTAGGCGGCGTTATCGCGCCGAAGGGGCAGGAGTCTTCGCATAACCGGCATTGGATGCAGTTGTCTTCAATAGGGCCGATCGTAACCCGCCATTGGGAGATTTTCGAAAGAAGCCGCAGGATAACGCTGTACGGGCACAAGTAAAGGCAGTAGGGCCGCCCGACAAAAAGCCCGATAACCAGAAGTGAAACGCCCAGAATAACGACGTTCATATTGCCGGACAACCGGAAAAACGCAACGAAGGGATCGTACTCGCAGATGATGAAGGCGCTGCCCGTGGCGGCAAACAACACAGCCGCCCCCAGATATAGATAGGCGAGCATCCGGAGAGCGTGCTGCAGCCAAGGCGGAACAGAAATCGGCTTGATCAAAACCAAATCTTGCATCGCTCCCAGCGGACACACGCCCGCGCAAAACACCCGGCCGAAAAAGAGCGTAAAAATCAGCGGCAGAAAGAAGAAAACGGCGGCTGTCAAAGGAATGGAATAAGACTCGTCAAAAAGAGCGAGCGTGACATTCTGAATGGCGCCGATCGAGCATATGCAGCCCTCGCGGATAAATCCAAAATAGATCAACGAAAATATCGTAAGCAGAAATATACCCTGGCGGCTGCGCCTCCTATAAACCAAATAGGAAGCGAGCGACAGCGCCGCCAGCAGAACGACGACATCCAAATACTGAAAAATTTCCGCCCGAGGAAGAGGCTTCTGAATTTGGGGAAAAACATAGCCGCTGTCAAAATCCGGCGGAGGAAAGCGCTCGATGTCCTGCGCAAAACAAGGCAGGCCGCTCAGAAGCGTGAGAATCAGCATGGCGGAAACAGAAAAAATCATGCGCTATGGTTCTTTCCTTTCAGTCGGTAGGGATTCTCCACAGGCGTACGAATGAAAGCTTCTGACGGGCAGGCGACCGCGATGGCGCACTCGTTGCAGTTCAAGCATCGATCGTGGCGAACCTGTAGATACAGCGATCCGTTGCCGAACGCCTTGCATCCCACAACGCATTTTCCGCAGCCGATGCACAGGCTCTCGTCAATTTTGTATTCGTAATAGGGATCTTCCAGAAACGTGCGGATAATAGCGCCTGTAGGACAAAGTTGATTCTCCGCGCCGGTATTGAGCGCCTGGGGCGCGGGATCGAAAAAGGCGGTGCATAGCTTGCAGTATCCGCACATTTCAAACGTATTGACGCATTTAACGGCCGACTCTTCCAAGACGCAATAGGTCGCGCAATTCCCACAGGCGATGCACTTGTACGGATCGATCTGCCAGCAATACTGCTGCGCTTGAGCGCGCCCGATCAAAAATCCGAAAGCGCCGCCCATTCCCAAAAGCCCGGCGCTTCGCAACGCATCCTGCAGAAGACTGCGCCGGTTCATTTCTTTTCGGGATTCACCCATGATTTGACTCCTCATCCCTTCGCTTGAAAGACAGCGCCTGGGGCAGCGAGCAGCGATCGTAGATTCGGCAGCCGCGGCAGGCGTTCAGAGCGGCGCAAGGTTCAGAAGCATCACGCGTTTTCTTTCGGATCATCGCAATGCACGCCAGGTAGGCCATCACGGCTATGGAAGCGCAACGGCAGGCGGTTCGCATAAATTCACGCCGGCTTTGGAGATTTTCCTGCTTGCTCATGATCATTTCCCTGTCTTGAATTGATCTGCATGCTCGATTGTATTATCATACATAATTTTCCGCATAAAAAAATCCCCAACAACATACGTAAAATTAAACAATGGTTTAATTTAGATTGGTAAAGGGAGATGTTTTTTTTTAAGAATAATACAAGATGGTTGGCAGATTTTTCTTTATCGAGAGAACGGCTTATCCGTATGGCGGCTTAATCGCGTTGATTGTCCTTCAAAGACAGCAGTTTTTGCAGCGCTTCTTCAAACTGATACTGCGTCTGATCCAAATACGCATAGACTTCATCGACATAGCCGTCCGTAGACGCCGACCAGATGCGATTCAGATAGCGCTCGCCGGCGGCGAAATAACTCATAACGTCAGCGTAATTCTGAATCCCATAAAGATAGGTCAGACTCTTTCGGGATTGAACAAAACGATCAAGATCTTCCACAAACAAACGATCGATCTCTCTATGCACATTGTGTGGATCCATAGATTCCTTATCCGCGTTCAAGCGGGAAATCTTCTCGACGATATTGCGCAGACTCGATTCGAGAATCTCGGACGACTCGCTGAGGACCTCTGTAGATTGCCGAACCTCCGACTCGCCTTGTCGAATCAACACGATTCCCAGCACGGAAGCCAAAAACGCCGTTCCGTATACCGCCCATTGAACATTCTGCACATTCTGCACGGCGGAAGCCGAGCACGCCAGAAATCCTATCGAAACAAAAATAACGCCCATGGTTTTCATGATGCATCTCCCGCCGTTCTCAGGCGCTGAACACGTAATACAAAGCGAACCCTACGCCGACCAGCGCTTCGCCGACAATAAATCCGGCGGCGGTCGGAATCCCGACGTCTTCACAAAAACGCACGCCCGCCTTCTTTTCCATCACGATGCGAAGAACCGTTCCGATGCTGTACGTCAACACAATGTTAAAGGGCAAATAAAATCCCAGCCCCACCAGGATGCCCAAGCCTCCGATGCCCGTGCTGCTTAACACGGCGCCAATGCCCGCGCCGGCCGCATATTTTTGCACGGGAACTTCGCCCCCCAAAATTCCCTCAATCATGCTCGCCAAAGCCTGCCCCTGCGGCGCTGGAAGGCGTTCGCTGCCCAGGCCGTAAGCGCGATGCAGAACAAAGATAAGCGACATGATGACGATGGGCCCCAGCCATGTGCCCAGAAATTGTCCGATCTGCTGCATGCGGGGAGTAGCGCCTACCAGGTAGCCGGTCTTCAAATCCAGCATCAAATCCGTCGCCTGCGACATCGCTACGCAGGCGGCCGCTCCCACCATGATCGATGTCACAATGGCCGCGGGATTGTCCATGCCCCGGCAGATAATGATAAAAATAGTGATGGCGATCAGCGTCATTCCGCTCAAGGGCGACCAGTTGGTGCGCCCGATGCACTCCGATAAAATCACGCCCGCCATCCAGATCCACAATGTACCGAGCACGGCGATCAAGCCGCCGCGCAGCAGCCCCACTTCCTGCGTCGATGTCACGGCCATAGTAAAAAGAAGAACAAACGCAACGGCGACGGCGATATACAGAAAACGAATGGGCAGTTCATCTTTGGAATGCGCCACTTGCAGTTTGGACGCATTCTGCATGCTTCGCACGGCGCTCACCACCAGAGGAAGAGCCCACAAGATGCCGGCGACGGCCCCGCCGATCAACATGCCGATGCCCACCGGCCGGAATAACTGAATGCGCAGGTAATTGGGCATGCTGATTTCGGCGATAGCAAGCGCTTCCTGCGAGGGGATCCAACCCATGAATGCCAGATAAGGCGCCAGAATCCAGTAGCAGACATAACCGCCGACGATGAAAAAGAAGCCGCCCTTGCCCGCGATAAATCCGACGCCGACGGTCAGCAAGGATAGATACCAGACGCCGTTCATATAATCGGGCATGCCGATCAACGCGCCCGCATCCCAATCTTCAACGCCGTGCCATTGGCAGAAAAAATGGAGCAAAGCGCTGAGAACGGCGCCGCCGACCAGATACAAAGCTTTCTGAATTCCCGCGCCCGGCGATTTTAAAATGGAGGCAACCGCCACGCCGCCTGGGTACGTCAGGCGCTCGAAATCGATCATCTGTTTGCGCAGAGGGATGATGAACGCGATCCCCAAAACGCCCCCCGCTATGCAGGCGAAGACCATCAAGACGGCGTTGAACTGAGTTTGCCCCAGAATAAACAAGGCGGGAACAGAAAACATCATTCCCGCCGACGCACCATTGACCGCGCTGGCGATGGTCTGATTGATGTTGTTTTCGATGATGCTGTTGCGGCGAAGCAGCCCCCGCAAAATCCCAAATCCCAAAATGGCCGCCAATTCCGATCCCTCAATGGAAAATCCTAAAATCAGACTGGCGTATCCGATGCTGACGGCGATTAACGTTCCGAGAAAATATCCCACCAGAACGGCAGTAACCGTCAGTTCTGGATAGGCGCCGCGATAGATTCGCTTGGAACTGGGATGTTTTATGTTGGACATATTTACTGAACCAAGAATATGAAATTACGATCGTTTTTAACAAAGAAACTACTATTTTGCAGAAAAATGCCTGATATTCCTAGTGCCGCAAAATCCTATCCTGACAATTCATCTAACTTGATCGATAGAAGAATGAGTTGCACAATTGCTATTCACAAGTCTTGTCATGTAAGAAAAAGGATAAATAAATGGTTTTATACATATTCAACTGCAAACCGCAATTTCCCATCATCTGTGATGTTGACGGATATGTAATCGCCGCAAAATCAGAAAAATCATTTGAGAAGTATATCGCCCGCGCCCCCTTAAAGCCTGATTCTTTTTATCCTGTTATCGATTGTAATGGACGTAGTTGGCGATTCTACGGAGACAGAGACGTTATTTCTCCAATTACGTTCAAAAGGAGATGGTCTAAAAAAGAAGTCATCGCCGTCTTCAACAATCGGATAAACTTCTCCAACGAAAAGAGGCTGTACAGCGAAAAATCGCTTTCCAGTAAACGTTATGATAGAATCTTTCGCGAAATCGTCGACTTGATCCTTTCCGAATTGAAACAATCCTCCTAAAAGGAACAGGGCGGCTCCAATGAACCGCCCTGCTAAAATCCAGATCGAATCACAACGATTCGAATTTCTTAAAACTTTTTCAATACTAAAACGGCGTTATGCCCCCCGAAGCCGAACGAGTTGGACATGACGGTTTGAATCGCCTGCTCGCGCGCTTCATTGGGAACATAATCCAAATCGCATTCCGGATCGGGCTCGCGATAATTGATCGTGGGAGGAATAAGACTTTCTTGCACAGCGCGAACGCAGATGACAAACTCGACGGCCCCGGCCGCGCCCAGCAAGTGCCCCGTCATGGACTTCGTCGAACTAACGGGAATCTTGGAGGCGCGCTCCCCAAAGAGGGATTTAATAGCCACGGTTTCGAATTTATCGTTGTAGGGCGTAGACGTTCCATGCGCATTGATGTAATCCAGATCGTCCAATCCCACTTGCGCATCTTCCAGAGCCAGGCTCATGGCCAGCCGCGCGCCGCGGCCTTCCGGATCCGGCATGGTGATGTGATGAGCGTCCCCGGACATGCCGAAGCCGACCAGTTCGGCGTAAATCGCCGCGCCTCGCTTTTTGGCATGCTCCAGTTCCTCCAAAATCACAACGCCGGCGCCTTCCCCCATGATGAATCCATCCCGGGTTTTTTCGAAGGGGCGGCTGGCGGTTTCCGGTTCATCGTTATGGCCGGTCAATGCGCGCATCGAACAGAAACCGCCGAATCCCAAGGGTGTCAAAGCCGCTTCGGTCCCGCCGGCCACCATGACGTCGGCCTCATTATTCTGAATCAGGCGCATAGCTTCTCCGATGGAATGATTGCCGGTCGCGCAGGCCGTAACAACGCTTGTGTTAGGACCGTGAAAGCCATAACGCATCGACACCAACCCGGAAGCCATGTTGACAATCATCATGGGAATCAGGTGGGGGCTGACGCGCCGAGGCCCCTTGTTCATCAAGTTTTCTTTCTGCGCTTCCAGCGTCGTGATGCCGCCTATCCCCGAACCGATAATGACGCCCACTCGATTCGGATCAATTGAACCGGCTTCCAAACCGGCGTTCTCCACCGCCTCCGCCGCCGAAATGATGGCGTACTGGCAGAAAAGATCGGTTTTCTCCACTTCCTTGGCGGAGATGATCGGTTCAGGATTAAACTCTTTCACTTCAGCGGCCACTTTGGAGTTGTATTTCTCCACATCAAAACGAGTGACCGGCCCCGTTCCAGAGCGTCCATTCTTGATCGAATCCCAGAGAGATTCGACATTATTTCCAACGGGAGAAACAGCTCCCATACCCGTAACAACAACACGACGAGACATGTATCTCTATCTCCTGCTTTTTTCCCTTGATTACGACACTTTCTTCTTTAAATACTCAATCGCGTCGCCGACGGTTTTGATTTGCTCCGCTTCTTCTTCGGGAATTTCATCGATGCCGAAATTCTCTTCAAATTCCATTACCAACTCGACCGTATCCAAGGAATCGGCGCCCAAATCTCGGGTAAAAGATTTTTCCGGGGTTATCTCATCCTTATCCACTTTGAGTTTTTCTGCGATAATGTCAATCACTTTGGCTTCAATATTTTCGCTCACGAACTGAACCTCCTTGGCTTCTTATTCATTGGGTGTACTTGTGTACTGATTTAATGAAAGCCGCTCAGGCGGCTTTATGACTTTACATATTCAGACCGCCGTCGACTACGACAACCTGCCCCGTAATATAAGCGGCCTGCTCGGACGCCAGAAATCCGATCGCCGAGGCGACTTCAGCGGGCTTCCCATAGCGCTTCATGGGAACGACGCTTAACACCGCCTTCTGCGCCTCTTCGGTCATGGCTTCCGTCATTTTCGTTTCGATAAAGCCGGGCGCAACCGCATTGACGGTCACCCCGCGCGACGCCAGCTCTTTGGCCAGCGACTTCGTCATCCCGATGACGCCCGCTTTGCTGGCGGCGTAGTTGGCCTGACCGGCGTTGCCCATCATCCCCACGACCGACGCCACGTTCACAATCCGCCCCGCCCTCGCGCGCATCATGTATTTGGCCGCGGCGCGGGCCATATAAAATGAGCCGGTCAGATTGACCTGCAGGACCATCTCCCAATCGGCGTCCTTCATGCGAATGGCCAGCCCGTCACGCGTAATCCCCGCATTATTAACCAAAATATCGATCTTTTCAAACTGTTCGACGCAGGAATCGACGGCTTTTTGCGCACTCTCCGAATTGGAAATATCCGCCGCGCACGACTCGACTTCCAATCCCTGCTCTTTCAAAATTTGCACCGTTTCATTCAATCCTTTTTCATCGACGTCGACTAGAAACAACTTCGCTCCCCGCTCCGCGAGATAATTCGCCGTCTCCAACCCGATGCCGCGCGAACCGCCTGTCACCAAGGCGACTTTTCCATCCAATCGAAATGCCATCGTATTCCTCATAGATAAGATATTTTTCAGATTCTATAAACAACTAATATTCGAAAAAAACTAGTCTTCGAAAATTCGACTCAGCGCTTCTTTGATTCCCTCTACCGAGTCCGTGCTGCAACAGGGAAAGTCGGGGAGGCAAGCCTTTACAAGCCCTTTGAGCACTTCTCCCGGACCGACTTCTACGGCGAGATCGCATTCCTTTTGAACGACATCCATCGAATCGACCCAACGCACCGGCTCGCAGAACTGCTTGACGATATGCTCGCGCACGCCGGCGGCGTCCACGACCGCCTTTGCCGTATTATTCGATATCCAGGGAATGCGAAGATCTTGAATCTCGATCCGCTCCAGAAATTCGGCGAACTGCTGCTGCGCCTCCTTCATCAGCGGAGAATGAAATGCGCCGCTGACCTTCAACGGCAGGACGCGCCGCGCTCCTTTTTCCTTCAATACCGGCGCGACCGCTTGAACCGCTTCGGGTTCGCCGGTGATAACCGTCTGTTTGGGCGAGTTAAAGTTCGCCGCGCGAACCACGCCCTCCGGCCACTCTTCGCAGACCAATTCCACAATCTCCGGGGCCAACCCCAGAACCGCCGCCATGGCGCCGGGCTTCGAAGTTTCATGCATCAAGCGCGCCCGCTCCGCGATCACGCGCAGCCCCGTTTCAAAATCCCATGCGCCCGCTGCCGTCAAAGCGGCGAACTCGCCGGCGCTGTGCCCCGCCGTCAAATGGGGCGCCGCGTTCGCTTCGATCAGCGCCTCTGCGATGACGCAGCTGACTATATAAATGCAGGGCTGCGTATAAATCGTTATATTGAGATCGCTTTTCTTTTCCGGTTGAGAAAGTTCCGCAGGCGGCCAGCCTAAAACTTTCTGCGCGATTTCATATCGCTCGCGAAAGACCGGGCTCCATTCGATAAAATCAAGACCCATGCCCTCATGCTGCGATCCTTGTCCGGAAAATAAAAAAGCCAATCGTTTCATATTGATTTTTCCAATAACGGTTTAGCTGAATCGATCCCTGTTCGAGTTTTTTACTAAAAAAGGGAAGCATTCCGGATGCCCTGGGAATCGTTCCCGCAATAAAAGCAATCCGTCAGAACTGAACCAGGTTTGCGCCCCACGTCAATCCGCCTCCAAACGAGACGAAAATGGCCAGGTCGCCCTGCTTCAAGCGGCCTTCTTCGAGAGATTCGTGCAAGGCGATGGGAATCGTAGCGGCCGATGTATTCGCGTATTTTTCAATATTCAAATAAAATCGCTCTTTCAATGACAACCCTAATTTCTGAGCCACGGCTTCCAAAATGCGCGTATTGGCCTGGTGTGGAATGATCAGCGACACATCGTCGATGGTTTTCTGGGTGCGCTCCAGCACCTTGTTGCAACTTTGAAGCATGCCCCGCACGGCGTAGCGAAAAATTTCCCGACCATTCATGAACAAGAACTGTTTCTTTTCGTCAAGGGCTTCCTGGGTTACGGGAACGCGAGAGCCGCCGCACCGAACGCACAACATGTCAGCGGCCGAACCGTCCGCCCCCAGTTCCGAACAAAGAACGCCTTTCTCTTCATGAGGCTGAATCACAACCGCCCCAGCGCCGTCGCCGAACAAAACGCAAGTATTGCGGTCGGTCCAATCGACAACTTTCGTAAGAAGATCAACGCCGACCAACAAGATGTTTTTATATTGGCCGGATTGAATATAAGCTTGCGCAATCGACAATCCGTAGACGAAGCCGCTGCACGCCGCGGAAAGATCGAAGGCCATGGCGTTTTTGGCGCCTAATTTTTTCTGAAGGATGCAGGCGGTGGCCGGCCAGCTGTAATCGCCGGAGACCGTGGCCACGAGAATCGCATCCAAATCTTCCGCGCTCACATTCGACGCCGCCAAGGCTTTCTCTGACGCCTGGAACGCTAAATCGGACGCCGCCGTGGAATCGTCGGAGACGCGGCGAGCGAACATGCCCGTCCGTTCTCGGATCCATTGGTCCGACGTATCCACCATTTTTTCCAAATCGTGATTAGTCAACACGCGATCGGGAACAGCCATGCCCGTTGAAACGATATGTGCAAAAGACACAAAAATACCTTTCTACTTGTAGTTCATTCAAGCGGCGACGGATCTTGCCTTTTCGACGGAGCGTCGGATTTCATCCAGCGGACATTTCTCCGCTGATATTCGCGCAGCGCGAATTCCATTGGCGATGGCGCGCGCTTCCGAACGCCCGTGGCCAATCAGGCAATAGCCGTTGACTCCTAACAGCATAGCGCCGCCGTAGGATGTGTAATCCACGCGATTCATGGTTTCTTTAAAGAAGGTGCGACGATGCTCCGAATCGACGTCCGCGCCGAACACGTTGTCAATTTCGATTTTCATGGCTCGGCTGAACATCCCGGCCAAGCCCTCTCCAAATTTGAGAATGACGTTGCCGACGAATCCATCGCAGACTACTACATCGACCGTGCCGCGCATGATGTCCACCCCTTCGACATTGCCGATAAAATTAATCGGAGCCTTTTCAAGCAAGTCGGAGGCGGCCAACGTCAATTCATTGCCTTTGCTTTTCTCTTCCCCGATCGACAACAATCCCACCCGGGGATTCTCGACGCCGAAGGCCATGCGATTGTAAACAGAGCCCATGATGGCCCACTGCAAGAGATGATAGGGCTTGCAATCAACAGTGGCGCCGACGTCGAGCAGCAAGGTGTAGCCGTTGACAGTCGGAAACGGGGCGACAATGGCCGGTTTGGAAATATCGGCCAGGCGTCCCAAAATAAAAAGAGCAAAGCCCACGGCCGCGCCCGAATTTCCCATGGTAATCAGCGCATCCGCTTTGCCCTCTTTCACAAGCTTTGTACATACAGCAATGGAAGAATCCCGGCGCGTTTTCAACGCCGTCGAGGGAGAATCATGCATATCCACGACGCTGGGAGCGTGTATCAACTGAACGGCCAGGTCCTTACAGGAATCCTCTAACTGTTCCCGTTGGCCGACAAGCAGGATTTCCGTGTCGCTTTCTTCCGTCAAAAACAAACGAACGCCTTCTATGACTTCATCCGGCGCACGATCGCCGCCCATAGCGTCAACGGCAATTCTCATTTTTGCTTCCTTCCCAAGAACATTCCGGGGATCCATCGCAGCATGCGATTAGACCACGGTTGAATCTTTGTAGAATCCGCAATGCGGGCAAACGCGGTGAGGCATTTTCCATCCCCGGCAGTTGGGGCATTCCGTTAAAGAGGAAAGTTTGAGAGCATGATGCGAACGTCCCATGCGATTTTTGGATTTGGATTTTCGATGTTTTGGATGAGCCATGATTACCTCGCTTCGGTTTTCTTTCTTCGTATCGAAACTAGAAATATTCGAATGGATCGCCGTCCCGGATGCAACGAAAGAACGAACGATCAAAAATGAAATTTCTCTTTTAATTTCTTCACGACATAGTCGGGCGCATAATGACTGACGTCGCCGTTGTACCGGGCGACTTCTTTCACCAGACGAGCGCGAAGATAAATATATTCAAGATTGGGCGCCATAAAAACCGTTTCGATATCACTCGCCATCTGACGGTTTGTCAACGCCATTTCAAATTCATATTCAAAATCCGAAACCGCTCGCAAGCCGCGCAATATCACATTCGCCTTTTTTTGGCGGACATAACGCACCAACAAACCGTCAAACGCATCCAACTCGATGTCGCCCATCCCTTTCGTCGCTTCGCGCAGCATATCCAGACGCTCGTCAATCGAAAACAACGGAGTTTTTCTGGGATTGGTGACGACTGCGACGATCAAGCGGTCAAATATTCTGACGCCTCGTTCAATCAGATCCAAATGGCCGTTTGTAACGGGATCGAACATCCCGGGATAAACAGCGATCGTACCGGCCATCGTTCTTCAATCCTTCCAACTTGCCGCCTAGCGGCGGCGCACTCCACACAACATCAAACGCTCAAAGATTGTACTATGCCGCGCCGAAAACAAACGCTCATAGTCTTTGTTATAAGACAAAAAACCTGCTTGTATATGTTATATTTATAGAATGCAGCGAACGGCGCATTGCTCTTCTATCAACGGGAAATTACTTTCACCCTTCCGGGAAGGATTAAAGAATAAAAACTCTCTTTCCGTTCGTTTGCGATGCCGCAGAATGGCAATTCCCGCTGACGGATCAACCGCATCCCGCTTTCTGATCGAGTTTTTCACCCACAGGCGCAAACCGGCTGTTCTGTCAGCAATGTGGTAGGTTACTTGCTATCGGCAATTTGATCAAGCGGCGCGCCTCATATTAAATTAAGTATTTCACACGGTGTAATTTCCCGATTCTCTCCTGACAAGTCAGAACCCATGACAGGAAGAATTCATGCCTGTTCAAGAATTCCAGGATGTTCTCATCCCGACGGCATGAACCACGGGCGGAAGAATTTTCATCAAGTGTTTGAATCGTTCTTCATCCAACGACTGCTTGCCATCGGAAAAAGCCTTGGATGGTTCAGGATGAACCTCGACCATAATCCCGTACGCGCCGGCCGCCGCCGCCGCCAAACTCATGGGAGCGACCAGATCAGCATGCCCCGTCCCATGACTCGGATCGACAAGAACAGGTAAATGAGTCAATTTTTTTAAAGCGGGCACGGCGTTGAGATCGAGAACATTGCGATATTGGGTTTCAAAAGTGCGAATTCCCCGCTCGCATAGGATCACATGATTGTTGCCTTGAGAGAGAATATATTCCGCCGACATGAGCCATTCTTCCAAAGTGGACGACATGCCGCGCTTTAACATGATTGGCTTTTGAGTTGAACCCAACGACTTTAAAAGCATAAAATTCTGCATGTTGCGAGCGCCTATCTGAATAATGTCCGCATATTGATCCACCAGTTCCAAATGATGCGCATCCATCAACTCCGTAACGACCGCCAATCCATGCTCATATCTCGCTTCGGCCAAAAGTTTGAGCCCTTCTTCTTCCAATCCTTGAAAACTATAAGGAGAGGTGCGCGGCTTAAACGCCCCTCCGCGCAGGCAGCATGCGCCGTATTTTTTGGCGAAGCGCGCCGACTCTAGAACCTGTTCACGATTCTCCACCGAACAGGGACCTGCCATGACGACAAAATCCGAGCCGCCTATCTGGATCGATTTCGTTCCCTCTTTCCATTCAAATTGAAAATCAATGACAGAGTCGGGCCGAATAATCCCCTTTTGAATTTCTCTCGCAACTAATTTATAAGGGGGTAGGATGTACTCGACTTTATCAACGCCCGGCTGGCTGACCATCCGATCATAAAGGCCTTCCTTCCCTCGTTCATCGCCGACCGCGGCCAGGACGGTTAAATTAGTCCCATAGATGGGGTGAACAGAGTATCCCGCCTCTTCGATCATTTTTTCAACATTTTTAATCTCGTCCGGCATGGCATTTTGGTTCATTTGAATAATCACGGCGTCACCTCAAAATTGTTAGAAATAGGTTTAAAAACAAATCAAAACACAATTAATTCGAATCAGAGATCCAATTTTCATGTTTTCGTCCGGCAGTATTGTATTGGCAGTAAGGCGTAATTGAAAGTTGAATCAAAATCAAACATCATATCATCATGCCTATCGATTTAATTTAAAGAATCTTACCCATCGGCAGGCGCAAAAAACAACCCGCTCAAGAAGCGGGCGTATTTTGAAAAATTACGGCTGAATGAAATGCAACGGTTAGTCGACAATCACAACATTGATGGCTTGAGGTCCTTTTTTCCCTTCAGTGATATCAAACTCAATCGCTTGGCCTTCTTCCAATTTGCGAAATCCTTCTCCCTTGATGCCGGTATAATGGACAAAGATATCGCTTCCCTCTTCTTGTTGGATAAAACCATATCCTTTTTCGACATTAAACCACTTTACGACTCCGCGAGGCACTGTGTTCACTCCTTTCGCTACGATCCTTTCAATCTATTCCCCTTTACATCTTCAGTCTCTCGGGGCCTGATGCAATTCATTCATCTCAATCTAATAAATACGTAAATAATCAGGCCTTACAACACCCAGTTGTCTATCGCTAGGAGCAATATACAATATTTGTTTTGATAAGAAAAGTATTTTTTTATTTTTTTTCAATTCTTTCGATAATTTGATTCTATATGGATTTTCGAATAGATAGGTCGATGATTGATTATTTTCATAAAATCAGACAGAATATCCGTCAATCCAAGCGTATTTTCAGTTTCATGCGGTTGATAATGAGCCGGAATCGCCGAATCGCAAGTCTCTATATTTTTGTATATTTGGCCGTTCTCATGATGCCGCCGCACTTCTGCTGCGCATACAATCAAGAGGAGAATCCATCCATGCTTCCGGGAAAATTCGAGACGTTTTCATATCCCGCGCCCCAATCCGCCGTGAAATGGGAAAACGAAAAAGAGAAACTGCGCGCCAGACTCTGGTCTCTCTTGGGTGATCTGCCCCAACCGTTTACGCCGCAGCCTGAAATCACAAGACGAGAGCAGCGCAACGGTTACATCCTGGAAAAATTCCAATTTGAAAACGGCGTCGGCGATCTGGTTTATGGATATTTCGCCATGCCGGCCGGCTGCACTCAACCGGTTCCCGCCATTCTTTACCACCATTATCACGGCGGTGAATACGACAACGCTAAAGAAGAGATTCTCAAAAACTATCCCGTGGACAAACCGCCGGTGGAATCCTTTACGGAAGCCGGCTGCGCCGTCCTGGCCATCGATGCGTATGCTTTCGGCGAACGCCGCCATCAAGGTCCGGCCGGCCAACGCGAATCCGGAGGACGCACGGAATCGGCGCTCTTCAAACAATTCATCTGGCAGGGCAAGACGCTCTGGGGCATGATGGTTCGAGACGACCAACTGGCCTTGAATTACCTGCTATCCCGGCCGGAAGTGGATCCCAAGCGCGTGGGCGCGACGGGAATGAGTATGGGCAGCACACGAACCTGGTGGCTGTCGGCTTTGGACGAGCGCATCCGCGCCGCCGTCTGCGTCTGCTGTCTTACTCGCTACCAAGACTTGCTTCAACATGGGGAAGCCAACCAGCATGGCATCTATTACTACGTCCCCAATCTTCTGAAAGAAGGGATCGACATGGAGGCGGTAGTCGGCCTGATCGCGCCGCGGCCGCTCTTGACGATGACCGGCGACCGGGACGGCGGTTCGCCGGTCGATGGAGTGAATGCCATCAACTCTTTTGTAAGTGATATATACAAACTCTATAATCAACCGAATGATTTTCGAGGAATCGTTTATCCGGGCGTCGCCCACGAATATACTTCAGACATGTGGAGAGAGACGCTGGCCTGGTTCAAAGAAAAATTACAATAAGAAAATTAATAATGATTATCATTCTTAGTTTTTCTAAAAAAAATTCAAGGATTCACTCATCGTTTCTCCATTTTTTGAATATTGAATCGATAGAAAATTCTCTACGGCAGTCTTCCCATTAATATAGATTGAGAAAGAATAAAATGGCTATTAAACCGCCGCGCAATATCAAACCCAATTTTGAATTTCCCCAAGTCATGCTGGCGCCGGTGGCGGGAGTCACCGACCGGGCCAATCGTGAGATTGCGCGCTCTCTGGGCTGCCCTCTTACGTTTTCCGAACTGATCAGCGCGCGCGGCATCAAAGAAAAAAACAAAGGCTCCATGCAAATGCTGGAGGAATGCCGGGGCGAACACCCGCTCGTCGTGCAGGTTTTCGGCAACGAAATCGATTCCATGTATGAAGCCGTGCGGTTTCTTGACGATATGGGCGTAGAGGGGATCAACCTGAATTTGGGCTGTCCCGTAAAAAAAGTGTTTAAAAACAAATCGGGCTGTGGGTTGACGGTTTTTCCCACGGAACTTGTTTACGTCATCCGCGCCATGCGCAAGGCGACAGATCGGCATTTATCCGTGAAAATTCGCGCCGGCGTCAATCATCGTTCGCTTCATTACCGGCTGATCGGGGATATTGCTCAGGGGGAAGGATGCGATGCGATCATCTTCCACGCGAGAACCCGCATGATGGGATTCGGCGGCGAAGCCCAGTGGCACTGGATCAGGGATTTGAAGGAATATCTGGACATCCCCGTCATAGGCAACGGCGACGTCGTCGACGCCGTCAGCGCCAAGCGCATGCTCGATCAAACCGGCTGCGACGGCGTGATGATCGCTCGTGGATCGTACGGCAATCCCTGGATCTTCCAAGAAATTCTGGATTATCTGAATGACGGCCGTCTCCTTTCTCCGCCCTCTTTACAGGATCGGCTCGAAACCCTACTGCGCCACCTGCGGCTGGCGGCGGAATGGAAGGGCGAACCGCGCGGCATTCGCGAAATGCGCAAGCAATTCGGGTGGTACATCAAAGGATACCGAAACGTGCGCCCCCTGCGCGAAGCGGTCAACCGCCTGGACAGTTTGAAGGAAGTGACCGCCGCGATCAACCAATGGGCGGAGAACTTATCCGCCGATCCTTATGAGACGTATGAAATAGCCGCCCCCCCTTCCAATCGCGCCGTCAGTCTGCGCATCGGGTGAGGGCGTCATTTGCATCCCGCCGATGAACCGGATACGATTATACAAAATCATTACAAACGACTTATACGAGGTAAGAATGAAACGAAGCGCCTTCATCCTTCTTCTTTGTATTTTTACAGCCTGCACTCCGCCGTTATCCGGATTCAGCCAACCGATCGATCAGGATTCTCTTTTTTCATGGAGCGTAAAAGCGGCGCCGCCCGCCATCCCGCAAGGCGGTCAAGGCGTTGTGGAACTATCGCTAACCGTTGCGCCGCTGCATATCGTTTATGAGAACATGACGTCGGTTTCCGTGGAAGGCCCGGATGAATTTCAGGCGGGCGAGCCGATTCTCCCCAAATCCAAAACGAAGGCTGATCCCATCGACGGGCAGGAAAAGCAGATTTATGAAGGCGTCGTCCAATTCAGCATCCCCTACACGATCGATGCGGCGGCCCCCATCGGGGATATGGAAATCAATGTTACGGCGAGTTATCAGGGATGCTCGCAAACCATGTGCTATTTTCCGCAAACGCGCGAATTTCCCGTAACGCTGCAAATTACGGAAAGCGACGGGACATCAAGCGCCGCAATCGCTCCCGAAGAGCCATCGGGAGCGGAGGATGCCGCGCCTGCGAGGCTTCAGGATTTTTCGACGCAGGATGACTTTTTCGCTCGCGGCTATTTTCTGACTTTTATCCTGATTTATTTCTTCGGCGTTCTGACCAGTTTCACGCCCTGCGTGTATCCCCTGATTCCCATTACGGTCACCATCTTTGGCGCGAGAAAAACGAAAAACACCTTTCAGGCTTTTACTCTTGCGTTGACTTACGTCATCGGCATTGCGGTCATGTATTCCAGTTTGGGATACGCCGCGGCCAGCACCGGCGCGGTGTTCGGCCAGTTTATGAGCAATCCCTGGGTGATCGGTTTGATTGCGCTCTTCTTCGCCGCCATGGGGCTTTCCATGATGGGATTGTTCGAGCTGCAGCTGCCATCTTCGTTTCAAGCCAAACTCAGCCAGGTTGGGGGTGAGGGGTATGCCAGTGCGTTTTTCATGGGATTGATCGCCGGGATTGTCGCCGCACCCTGCACCGGCCCCGTTCTGGCCGGGATTTTGGCGTATGCGGCTACGACAGGCAATGCGGTTTTGGGGGTATCCCTGCTGCTGGTTTATTCGCTGGGTCTGGGGACGCTGTTTCTCGTCATTGGAACCTATTCGGGCATGATCCAAAGGCTTCCCAAATCAGGGGGGTGGATGGAGAGCGTTAAAAGCGTGTTCGCCGTAATCTTATTCGTCTGCGCTCTGTATTTTCTGAAGAACGCCTTCCCCGCCCTGCAGCTTGATCAAGTGCGCGATTGGGCCCTTTATGTCATTGCGGCGGTTCTTCTTCTTACAGGAATCACAAACGGAGCGTTTCATCTTTCCCTGCATTCGCCGAAGACCTCGGAGCGATTTCGAAAGGCGACGGGAATCTGCGCCTGCGTGGTCGGGCTCTATCTGCCGATCGGCGCTTCCGCACCATCCGGCGAAGGAGAGGTGAATTGGACGACCGACCTTCAAGCGGGCCTGGCTCTCGCCCAAGAAGAGAACAAGCCAGTCATGATCGATTTTTGGGCTGAATGGTGCACGCTTTGCAAAGAGATCGATCACTATACGTTTCAAGATGAAACCGTCGCCGATGAGCTCAACGAACGCTTCGTCAACATTAAAATCGACCTGACGCGCGACAATACGGATGAAGCGCAAGCCATCATACAGAAATATAAAATCAACGGCCTGCCGCTTATCGTTTTTTACGATTCCCAAGGCGAGCTTCTTCAGGACAAACGCATCAATGAATTCATCGAACCGGCCGAATTTCTCGATCATATCCAACAGATCCCATGATCGATCAAGCAGCGATGAAATCAGCGACAAGATCAAGGCAGAAAGAACATGCCAGTCGTCGCTTTTTTGAAGAATCGTTGGAATGGATTGGATAAACCTTTGGCTTCCAGTAGTTCATCTAATTCTTTGACGGCTTTTTTCAGTGCGATAATCAGTACATGATCCTTCGGCAAGAGGACGTCGTCTCCGCGCGGGATAATAATTTCATTGCCTCGTATGATCGCACCTAACAGCGTATGGCGGGGCATGAAGCCCTCTTTCAAGGGTCGCCCGGTTAAAGTCGAATTGGAAGGCATTTCATATTCGATCGCTTCCGCCTGATCCTGGGCCAAGGTGGCCATGCTGAGAATCTTTCCTTTTCTTACATAACGCATAATAGCGTTGATCGTCACCAGACGCGGATTGATCGCTACATCAATTGGTTTGATATGCGTCAGGAGAGGAAGGTATTGAGGTTTGCGCATCAGGGTGATGACTCGCTTGGCGCCGCGCTCCTTGGCGAGCAAAGCGGCCAAGATGTTGGTTTCGTCGTCTTGAGAAGCGGCGATGAATCCGTCCGTATCGCTGAGTCCCGCTTCCGAGAGTATAGACACATCCCGGCCGTCGCCCAGCAGGATGGTCGTATCGTTGAGTTCTTCCGCGAACTGCTGGCAGCGTTTTTCGTCTTTATCGATGATGATGCTGCGCGCTCCCGCCTTCTCGAGCCGCTCCGCCAAAAAAAAGGAGACGCGGCTGGCCCCGACCATTACGACTTTTTTCAATTCCCGTTCTTTGACGCCGCCGATGGCATTGACCGAATCCAAAGAGGCGGGCGCTGCGATGATGAAAATCTTATCGCCGACATGCAGCCGATCATCCCCGCGAGGAATGAACGTTTCCTGATCGCGCAAAACGGTGGCGGCCAAAATGGGGCCTTCGAGATCCAAGGACGGCCATTCGCTCAAAGAGAGTCCGGCGATTGGCGCATCTTTTCGAACGGGAAATCCTACTAATTTCAACCGGCCGCCGGCGAAATCGGCCACGGAGGTCGCCGCCGGATTTTCCAGCAAGTCGTATAGTTCCAGCGACGCCACTTCATCGGGATTGATGATTAAATCGATGTCCATCGAATCGGCGTAGTGGGAGCGGTCGGGAAAAATATATTCTTCACTGCGCACGCGGGCGATGGTGGTTTTGACGCCGAATCGCTTGGCGACGGCGCAAGCCAGCATATTTCGTTCATCGTTGTCGCTGACTCCAATGAACAGATCGGCCTCCCCGACGCCGGCCTCCATTAGAACCGATGCGCTGGCGCCGTTGCCTTCCAGCCCCATCACGTCGAGTTGTGTTTCCAAGTCGGCCAGGACGGAGGCTTTGATATCGATGATTTTGACATGGTGGCCTTCATTGGAAAGGCGGCGCGCCAATCCCTTTCCCACTTCGCCGGCCCCCATAATGAGAATGTTCAAGTTCGACATTGCCACAAACGCACCACCTGTTCCGTCGTATGAGCGAGATAATCGCCCGCTTTTTCCATGGCGTCTTGAAGGGAAATCGGACCGGGGGCGATCGAAAACATGGCCGCCATGCCATGCTCGTTGAGGAGAGTCCGATCGCCGACCAAGGCGCCGGCGATTCCAACGACGGGAACGCCTTTGGCTTGAGCGCGCCGCATAACGCCGGCGGGGACTTTTCCGAATTGAGTGGAAGAATCAATTTTCCCTTCGCCGGTAATGGCTAAAGCCGCGCCATCCAAGGCGTCGTCCAAACGGGCGTAATCGGCGATAAGATCGAAGCCCGAGCAGATTTGGGCGTCGCAAAACGCCATCAAGCCCGCACCCAGCCCGCCGGCGGCGCCGCCTCCGGGTTTATCGCCGACGGCGGCATTCAAGTCTCTTTCCAACAAGGAGGACATTCTCGACAAGCCTTTTTCTAAAATTTCAACCATTTCCGGCGTCGCGCCCTTCTGGGGAGCGTAAACGGGAGCGGCGCCGTTTGGCCCCAGCAAGGGGTTGGTCACATCGGAAGCGACAAAGATCTCCGTTTCATGAAGTTCCTCCAGAACATTGGATGAATCGATTTGCGCGACAAGGTTCATCGAATCGCCGATGGGCGCCAATTCGTTGCCGTATTCATCCAAAAAGCGATACCCCAAAGCGGAGGCCATGCCCATTCCCGCATCGGTCGTTGCGCTCCCGCCGATCCCGACGATCAGCGACCTGACGCCGCGGTTCAGCGCATCGCGAATCATTTCTCCCGTGCCGTAGGTGGAGGTTTTAAGAGGATTCTTTTCGTGCTCCTTCAATCGCCATAGTCCCGATGCGGCGGCCATCTCGATGACCGCTTTTCGATCGTCATCAAAGAGACCGTATTGCACTTTGACGGGGCGCATCAAGGGATCGTTGGCGGCGACTTGAACCATGCGCCCCCGACGGGCCGCAACGATCGCTTCGGCGGTTCCATCGCCGCCGTCGGCCAGCGGGACGGTAAGGATTTCCGAATCCGGACAGGCCTGGGATGCGCCGCTCGCCATCGCTTTGGCGACTTCGAGGGCGGTCATGCATTCTTTGAAAGAATTTGGCGCAATCACAATTCGCATAAAAAAGAAATTCCTTTCGACGCTTGAAAAAAGATGATCGATCACCGATTTGAAGTGTAATGAATAAAAGCCCTAAATGCAACTATTCCAACGAGAAATTTACAGGGGCGCCCTTGCGAGCGCCCCTGCATCGGATTGCAGATCAAACAAGTTTGGTATTTCAATCGATGGTTTTTTCAACGCCGCATGACTGGCAATAGGGCAGCAGAGAGGGCCGAACGGCGTTGCATTCCTTGCAGTGCTCGAATAAGGACGAACCGCAGGAGGGACAGACGTAGGGCTGTTCCTCTTCATGGTTTTCCGGCGTCTGCAGAGGAAGGCGAATCTTGGGACCTTTTGATGTCCAAAGCATATATTTGAGGGGGCCGCGTTCGATGGGATAGGAGCAAATCGGGCATAGATGCCGGGTATACGATTCTTTGTATTGCTTCAGCAGCCAATCCTTCTTGGGCGAAACGATCTGGCGAATCAGGTGGATTAAAAAGGCCAACACGATGAGGATGGCCGCGCCGATGGCGATGTATTTGAAGAAGTCTTTGGGGAAGTGTTCATGCATCACCAAGAAGACGCGCCAAAACGTTGCAATGAACGCCGAATAGATAATCGGAGTATAGGCCGTCTGACGTTTTTTGATCGCAAACCAACTCGCTATCAATAGCAAGGGAAGCAGGACGGCCAATTTCAGCGATGCGATCATGAAGTTATGCGATTTGAGCGCTTCGTTGTACTCTTCCTGGGCCGGCTTTCGTTTTTCTTGAATTTCGTCATTGAGAGACTGGATGTTCTCCTGGCAGTTTCTTAGATTCTGGCTGAGCCGGGCGATCTCCTGGTTGGCTTCCTGATATTTTTGTTGATTTTCGAGAAAGATTTTTTCGCTTTCGGCCAAGGCGTTCTGCTCCGCTTCGGTGGGTTTGACGCCTTGATCGATGTTGTGGCGGTGCATTTCCAGCAGTTGATTCATGGTTTGCTGCGAATTGCTGGTGCTGTTGCGCAGGATGCCCTGAATCTCGCCTTGATTTTTGATTTGCCGCTGGAGCGTTTCGCTCTGTTTTGTTAAAGCCTCGAGCTGATCGCGGAGAGATTGATCGATGTATTTTTCTTCGATCTCTTTGTAATCCGGCCCCGGTATTTTGCTGATGTCACGCTGCACGAAGCCCAGCAGCCAAATCAAGAGAATGGTCAACAAAAAACTGAAGAAATAGATTAAAACACGGTGCATCCAAGGTCCCTTTTGCTTGTTGTGCGCCTTCATAATTTCACCTCCGGGTTATTTTGTTTATATATTAACATTATATCTATGCAACGTCAACAAAAAAAAGCATTTATTTTCGATTTTTTTGGGGAGGGTCTTTTCACGTTCATCCTACGTCCATCTAATTTTCCTTCAGGAATAAGACGAAATAGAGAAGGAAAAGTTGGAACAAAAGAAACGAAAATCAAGTTTGCCCGGAAGAAGAGTCGTCGCGGGCGTAATGGAGAGGGAGGGCGAACCGCTCTCGAGCAATTTGGGAGAGAGGATCGACGGCGGCGCCGTTTTGATGGATTTCGAGGTGCAAATGGGGGCCGGTGGTGCGGCCGGAATCGCCGGATAATCCCAGCCGGTCGGCGGCGCGAATGGAATCGCCGGCTTCGACCTGACGATCGGAGAGATGAGCGTACAGCGAATAAGTTCCGTCATCGTGCTTGATTTCGACGACCTGACCGTATCCCGACTTTTCGCCGGAGAACTCGACGACACCGGGCTTGATGGGATAGATCGGCGTGCCGATCGGAGCGCCGATATCGACGCCTTTATGAAAATGGGGCTGATGGGAGATGGGGTGGATTCGGCGGCCGAATTCGGAAGTGATGATTCCGTTTAATGGCGCTTGGATATCGCCCGCCCAGGTCATCTGGACGGGATTTTCCTCCGGCTGTTCGCCGGCGTTGGTCAACTGAGAATAAATAGCGCTGAGATCGATTTTACGACCGGCGTAAATCCGGTCCGGATCGGCGATATGGTTTTGATGGGCGACTATGTTCACCATTCGGTAGACATCGCCGGTATTGTAATCGAGGCCGGCGCCGCGCATGGCGTTTAGGATAATGTTGGAGAGCGTGTCGCCGGATTGAATTACATAGGTTGTATTTTCAGGCGACGGAGCGAATTCGGCGGACGGAGCGCTTGGCTGCGTAATTGCAGCGTCTTGAACAACGGGAACTTCCTTTGCCGGAGTTGAATTTTGGGGTTGAAGATTCAGAACGGAGGCCATGTTATCGGGAGGAGCGGGATTGGCGTTTGTCGAGGCTTCGGGCGGCGTCTCGGGGAGTGCAGAAGGCGTCGGCGCGCTGATTTCTTCCTCAAGCAGGGGAACAATCGATTCGTTCGCATCGCCGGAGGCGGAGGAAGATTTGTTCGGTTGAATGTCCAGGGGCGCGATGCGCAGCGCATCGGGGGTCATGATGGGAGTGGCTTCTTGATCGATGGTTTTCGAAAGAATCTCTTGAAACGACTCATCAGGCTGTTGATTGGCGGCGTCATGACGCTGACGCATCACCGGCGCAGGTTGATTGACGGGACTTGTATCAAGCGGATCAACGAAGGGATCGACCATTTTTACACTCCTTCATCACACCAACCTTTTGACAGGCTTCCTGCGAAGAATCGGCCCATACAAAGAAGTAATTCTTGCCGGGACCGTCGAAAGAGAACAAATTCATTTTAGACGGAGAAGCGAAAGTTAATGACATCGCCGTCTTGAACGACGTATTCTTTGCCTTCGAGGCGAAATTTGCCGGCTTTTTTGACTTCATCCTCCGAGCCATACTGTTTCCAATCCTGGAAGGCGATTACTTCGGCGCGAATAAATCCTCGTTCGATGTCGCTGTGAATCTTACCGGCGGCCAGCTGGGCCTTCATTCCGACGGGAATGGTCCAAGCGCGCACTTCGTCCGGGCCGCAGGTGAGAAACGAATGCTGTTTAAGGATGCGGTACGATTCTTGGATGACTTTGCCGCGCGCCGGTCCATCCATACCCGATTCCTGAAAATAAACGTCCCATTCTTCGGGAGGGAATTCAAGCAAATCGTGTTCCAATTGAGCGTTGATGGGGACGACCGGCATTTTCCAGCGATCCGCGGCTTCCTGCAATTTGGCCAGGGCGTCCAGTTCGTCTTGATCGGTCAGATCGGAGACGTTGGCGGCGCAGAGCATCTGCTTGCCCGACAGAAGGCCGTAAGGGCGAATATACAGATTGATTTCTTCAGAGGTGGGATCGATGGATATGATGGGCTGGTCGTTATTCAAGGCCTCCAAGAATCGCTTCAGCGATTCTTTTTCCTTGTCCAATTCTTTGCGTTTATCGACCTGCTTCTTCCAGGATTCATCAATGCGCGGAAGGCGCTTCTCGATGACGGTCATATCGGCGAGGATCAATTCCGTCATAACGGCGTCGAGATCTCTTGCGGGATCGACGGCGCCTTCGGGATGAGGCACGGAGTCGGATTTAAAAATGCGCACAGCGATCAGCAGAGCTTCCATGTCGCGCAGATCGCCGAGGAAGCGGCTGCTGAAGCCTTTTTCCTTTCCTGATCCTTTGGCAAGACCGGCTACATCGGTGAATTCAACGGAGGCGTACGTCGTTTTTTTGGGATGATGGATATTGACCAGGAAATCGATCCGGTTATCGGGAACATGGGCCACTCCCCGGTTGGCGTCTTTCTCGCCGCCGCCCGCCGAGGTTTCGGCGTGACCGTGAGTTAAGGCGTTGAAGATGGTCGTTTTACCCGATGTTTGTAATCCGATGATTCCAATTTGCATGATATTCCACCTGTCTCCGAAGAGAAAAATCGACTTGAATGAATGCGTAAAACCGATTCAGACAGGAAAATTATTCCTGCCATTAAATTACATACAGGAAAATTATTCCTCCTAATTTCAATTCAAAAAAGGGGTTGTATTCGAATTGGGTGTGTTTTCTGAAAATTAACCGTAAATGGGGCGCGGATCGATGGAAAATAGAGATTTTCAAAGTGATATTTTGTGCGATTTTTGACCTATCACTTTTTTTGTCAGCATGCTATTAGTGATAAGATTCCTGGAAGCATCCAGGAAGATTAAAAAGCATATCATCTGACCAGGGAGTATTGAGTTGTGAAAAATCTACGAGGCATACCAATTTGGATCGCCTGCTGCGGAATGATCGCATGGAGTTTATCGCCGGATTTGCAACACGCCGCTTCGCAAGTTTCGGCGGAGTTTAAGGGAGCGCCCTATACGGATGGAGACGTTTATGCGGATACATGGACGGCGACGGACGATTTGGGGCGGACAACGCCCGTCTTCGATGAATGCGGGCCGTTAAAAAAGGATAAGTGGGTCGGCATTTTCTATTGGACGTGGCACATTCCCAGCCGGGGCGGCCCTTATGACAACACCAAATTGATCGCGACGGCGAAAGACGGAAAAGTCGAGTGGCCCGCTCAACTCGCCGCGCATCACTGGGGAGAGCCGGAACTGGGATACTACATCATGACCGATCCGTTCGTCATCCGCAAGCATGCCGCCATGCTCGCGGATGCAGGCGTCGATGTCATTTTATTCGACACGACCAATCCTCCATTCACCTGGAAGGACGAGTACGAAGCGTTGTGCCGGGAATACACCGCCATGCGCAAAGAAGGCGCCCGGACTCCCTACATCGGATTCATTGCGCCTTTCTGGGATCCACGGCCGGTGGTCGACCGGCTTTGGAAGGATCTCTATCAGCCGGGCCTCTGGAAAGATCTTTGGTTCATGTGGGAGAACAAGCCGCTGCTATTGGCGAACAAGGATTTCATCGAAGATAAGGAGATGCTGGAATTCTTTACGTTCCGCCGCCCCATGCCGGATTACTGGATCGGCCCGAGCGGTCCGGATCAATGGAGTTGGCTGGAAGTGCATCCGCAGCATGTATTCAAAAACAGCCGGGGCGAGAAGGAGCAAATGAGCGTGGGCGTAGCGCAGAATGCGCTGCCGAATACGCCCGGCCCGGCGCCGATGAGCCATAAGGCGGGGGCGATGGGGCGAAGTTGGCATGATGGAAAAAAAGATGAGCGCGAAGGAGCCGTCAACCTAGGGCTGAATTTCGACGAACAATGGAAACATGCTCTGCAGGAGGATCCCAAATTCATTTTCGTGACAGGTTGGAACGAATGGATCGCGGGGCGTTTTCTTGAATGGTCTAAATACACGGAGAAGGACGCCTACTATCCCGGCGGTTTGTTTGTCGATCAATACACGCAGGAGTTCAGCCGAGACTGCGAACCGATGCTCGGCGGGCACAGCGATAATTATTATTACCAGTTGGCCAGTTGGATTCGCCGATTCAAAGGGATTCGCAAGCCTCCGGCGGCGGCGCGCTCCTATTCAATTCAGATCGACGGTTCGTTTGACGAGTGGAGCGAGGTGAAGCCCGAATTCCGGGATACGATAGGAGATACTTTCCACCGCGATCATAAAGGATACGGCGATCTCGTTTATCAAAACAATACGGGGCGCAATGACTTTGTGGTCTGCAAAGCGGCGTACGATGAAGAAAACCTGTATTTCTTCGCCCAGACGTGCGAGAAAATCACGCCGCGAACGGATCCTTACTGGATGCTGCTGTTTTTGGATGCGGATCAAGATGCGGCGAGCGGATGGCTGGGCTATGATTTTATCGCCAATCTGGAGACGGTCAGCGATGATAAAACAACTTTGAAAACCTGGCAAAACGGATCCTGGGCGACGGCGGCGCAAATTCCGTTTCGAGTCAACGGAAACGGCATAGAACTGGCCATTCCGCGCCGATTGGTTGGACAGAATAAAGAGAATCCCTCTTTTGATTTTCATTGGGCGGACAACATCCAGAGCTTCAAAGGCGTTTCAGAATTGGGCGTCAACGGCGACAGCGCTCCAAACCGTCGATGGAACTACCGCTTTATCTTGGAAAAATGATAATCAAGGAAAAATAAAAATGATCCTCAACAAACCCGTGTGGTTTTTTATATGCCTGCTTTTCTTTACTTTTGCGGGAATTAACGGTCATGCTTCTCCTGTTTTGATTTATGTCGTCGATGAATTTAGAGACACGATCATTGCATCCCCTCAACCGTTTTATCTCATCGATGAAGTTGAATGCAAAGCGGAGACTGTTGAGGGGGAAATCGCTTTGACTCTTCCTCTCCGCCATGATCCATATTTTGAGGATTGTTGGAATTTTCGGGTTATTGAACCGTTTGTGAAAGAGAATCGAGAGTTCATCCTGGAAATCGAGCATTACGATATCGGGGCGGGAATCATCGATGTACAAATGCTGGTTGACGACCGTTTTTATGGACAATGGAGAGGCGCCGATCGCAAGGTCTCTTATACGCGCTTGAATACGAATCATCTCCGAAGCGCCTATTTTCATTTTCGAGCGCCGCAAGCGACTATTTGGAAGCAAAGAAGACTCCCCCATTTCAAGATCACAGGCCTGCAGTATTTAAAGAGCATCAAAGCGCATATCGATGTAGATGAAATGGACTGGGGGCAAGCAAAGGAAAACGTTCCGATCGATGTCCAGCCCATGGTTCATCTGGAAAAGCCGATGGATATTGTATGCAGCGCAGGCGTGGCGGTGTTGTCGGACGCCGAGGCGCTGCACTCGTCTTTGGATGCGCTGCATGAACTGGCGCCGCTGGCTAAGGTTTTGGGATTCAACGCGATCGAGTCGTATGTGAAATGGAATTTGATCGAACCTGAAATGGGGCGATTCGATTTCAGCTTTTACGACGAAATCGTGGATAAACTCAAACAATACGACCTGAAGTGGCTTCCTCTCTTGATCGTCGGTTCGGCCTATTCTCTGCCCGGATGGTTCGCCGAGAGCGAAGAAAATGTGGGCTTCACATGCCTTGAGCATGGATTGTCGAATCCTATTCAAAGCATTTGGAGCCCCTATCATAAAAAGCATGTCACGCGCGTGTTGACGGCGTTCGGGAAGCATTACGAACCGATGAACATATTGCAGGGCGTCCGTCTTGGTCCGAGCGGAAATTATGGAGAATCCCAATATCCCGCGGGGGGCAACTGGGGATATAAAGGCGAGCCCATGCATATTCATATCGGCTTTTGGGCCGGCGATCCTTACGCGCATCAGGATTTTCATAACTATCTCAAAGACCGCTATGGGTCGATCGCCGACTTGAACGCCGCCTGGAATCAGTCATTCAAATCGTTCGAGGAAATTCAACCGATCCTGCCGACATTGTGCTACTCGCGCTGGAGGCGGCTGGATATGACGCGCTGGTATACGAAATCCATGTCCGACTGGTGCGACTGGTGGGCGCAGGAAGCGAGGAAAGCCATGCCTCATACGCCCATCTATCAATCCGCCGGCGGGTGGGGATTTTTGGAGGCGGGAACCGATTATGTGGAGCAAGCCAAATCGATGGTTAAAATCGGCGGCGGAATCCGGCTGACCAACGAGACGGACAGCTTTCAACAGAATTTCTACGCCACCCGGCTGGCGGCGACGGCGGCGCGATTGTATGGAATCGATCTAGGATTCGAGCCCGCGAGTTCTCATACCGCCCGCGGAACCGTCGGGAGGCTGTTCAACACTATAACCACGAACGGCGATCATTTTTTCACGTATCATTCGAACATCTTCAGCCGGCAAATGGCCATCCAAAAGTGGATCGACCACTATGAAATGCTCGACTTTCGCCAGGATCCCATCGTCGATGTCGCTCTGTATTATCCGGAGACCATGAATCAATTGGACGACGGCGCCTTCAGGCATCTCTATGCATGGGGATTCAACCCGCGCGCCCGTGAAATTCGCCGCCATATCGAAGTGGATTATTTGAATGAAGAGTTAATTCGGGAAGGATTTCTAGATCGCTACAAAGTTTTGGTCTTCATCTGGGGAAACATCATCGACGCGGATGTACTTAAGATCATCGATGAATGGGTAAGGAAAGGCGGCGCCGTCATCTATCCTTCTTTCCCGAAAGGCGATTTGGAAACCATCGATGGAGACGCCTCCATTTTTCAAACATGGATGAAAGGCGACGCCGGGCAAGGGCGATTTTACCGGTTTCCCGGAGACATGGAGCCTCCGAGCCTCTACGGCGACTATGTCAATGACGAGCTGCTGACCATGCCGAATCTTCATCCGCTCACGCAGAAGACGCTGCAGATTCAACATCCCGACAAGATCTTTTTCAGCGTACAGCAAGACGGGCATATACTGGCGTTGAATTTTGGAGACTGCGCAGCGGAATTAGTCATTCCGGAAAACTCCCCGATAACCATTGAACCGTATTCGATACTGCGAATTCCTGAATAAGGAAAGAGGATCATTCAGCTGAAGATTTTATGGATTGTCATTCAGGCGCCGGGATGCCGCTGAATAATTCTTGAAGAGGCATTTCCAGATTATCCATCGAAGTCAACGCCATGCTCTGGTTTTCATCAAACACAGCGCCGCGGTCGTATCGACCGTCTTCTCCTAAAATATAGCGCTCCGCATACTTGGCCTGAGGATCGACAATGATATATTCGCGGACGCCGGATTGCTCGTAGAGATCTTTCTTGTCCCACCTGTCTTTTTTCGAAGTCGACGGGCTGAGAATTTCAATGACCAAATCGGGAGCGCCCTGGATATTCTTTTCGGTGATTTTATTTGGATCGCAAACGACAAACACATCAGGCTGGACGACGCTGCTCTCTGAGAAGACGACATCGACGGGCGACACAAACGGCCGGCAGTTGCGCCCTCGCAGCGCAGCATTCAAGAAAGCATAGAAACTGCCAACGGAGGTCTGATGAAGAACGGAAGGTGCGGGGGACATATCGTAGGCGACGCCGTCGATGATTTCCCAAC
>JAFGTC010000129.1 GCA_016934335.1 Candidatus Omnitrophota bacterium
AGTTTTCTGAATTTTGCCAATTCCATCCTTCTTTTCTCCATCGCCTTGATTCTGCTGGGCAAAAAAGACAAATCGTAATCATCTATAAAATCATGACTTAGATAGGAAAAAGGCAGGTCCCGCGCCTGCCTTTTTCCTATTACGGATATTTTCCCAAAAAAAATACTTGACTGAATCATGATATTGTTTATAATTTCTATAAACAATATATATATCATATAAACAACAGAGGATATCCCACAGGATCATAAAACTTGCGCAAAGGCGAAAAAAAAATGCCGGAAATGGTTATGGTAAACCAGGACGCTTCGCCCGGAAACCTCGATTTAGAATCGGTCAACCTGAAGTTGGAATCCTGTTCGCCGCAGGAAATCATCCGCTGGGGCTTCGAGACGTTCGGTGCGAAGATGGCGATGATGTCCAGCATGCAGAAAACCGCATCGGTCTTAACGCACATGCTTTTCACGGAAGGCCTCCAAGAAGTCGAGATCATCTTCATCGACACCGGCTATCATTTTCCCGAAACGCTGAGATTGCGCGATCAAATGATCGAGATCTACGGAGTGAACATCATCACCTATTATCCTGAAAAGACGCCCCAGGCTCAGCGGCGCGAATATGGCCGCGAGCTTTATCAGAAAGACGACGATTATCAATTATGCTGCCGACTGCGCAAAGAAGAGCCCTACCTGCGAGCCGCCCGCCCCTTTCAAGCGATTCTTTCAGGGCTGATGCGCTCGGAAGGTGGAGCGCGCAAAAACATCGGCGTTGTTTCGGAAGATCCGCGAATCGGCGGGTATAAAATTCACCCGCTCGCCAATTGGGATCGCGAGCGCGTAGAGGATTATCTCAAAAAAAATCGCGTTTTATACAACCCTCTTCACGATCAAGGATACCCCAGCATCGGATGCGCGCCCTGCACTACTCCCGTTCAGATTGGAGAAGACGAGCGGGCGGGCCGCTGGCGGCATATCCGCGAGGCCAATCCCGATAAAGAGACGAAATTGTATTGCGGCATCAATTTCAGCGATCAGGAATTGGAGAAGAAGAAAAAAGCCTGATCCCACCAGAAAATCAACCTGACAGATTCCAAATCAATGGATTATCCAAAAAAACGACGAGGCGGCTGCACGGCCGCCTTTTTCACTATTTGGGGAAGTTGCAGCAAGATTCTAAACACAATTCTTGTAAAAGAGTTTATAATTTGATATGGTTATGGATTAGGATCGAGATATTCGATTGAACGAGACATGTTGGGGAGAGAGAACATGAAAAAGAGCGAAATTCAAAGACGTCGCTTCCTGCAATCCACCACAGCGGCCGGTTTGGCGTTGGCGGCCCCGAGCGTATGGGCTTCTGAGAAAGCGGGAGAAGATGGAGCGCTGGCCCTGTTGGGCGGGAAGCCCGTTCGCACCAAGCCGTTTTTGTCATGGCCGATCATCGACGAGAGTTTTGAAAGCGATTGGGCGGATGTACTTCATAAGCGAGGCTGGTGCCGCTTGAACGGCGATTATGTCAGCCGTTTTGAGAAGGAATATGCGCAGATAATGGGTGTGCAGGATTGCATCGCGACCTGCAACGGAACGAATGCGCTGATCGGATCGCTCAATGGATTGGAAATCGGGCCGGGCGATGAAGTGCTGGTCCCGCCGTACACCTTTGTAGCCACCATCAACGTTGTTTTTATGCAGCATGCGCTTCCGGTTTTCATCGACACTGATCCCAAAACGTTTCAGATGGATCCCGACAAGATCGAAGAGAGAATCACCGATCGCACTCGAGCGATCATCCCCGTTCATCTAGGCGGAAATGTGTGCGATCTGGATAAAATCATGGCGATCGCCAAGAAGCATAACCTGGCTGTCATCGAGGACGCCTGCCAGGCTCACATGGCGGAATGGAAAGGGAAAAAAGTCGGATCGATAGGAAACACAGGCTGCTTCAGCTTCCAGGTCACCAAGAACCTGAGTTCCGGAGAAGGCGGCGCGATCATCAGCAATGACATGAAGCTCATGGATCGGATTTATTCGTATCATTCCAACGGCCGCGAGCGCACCAATACGTACGGCTTCCGTTATATCAACAACGGCACCAATATGCGCATGACCGAGTTTCAGGGCGTATTGCTGCTGCATCAGTTGGGCAAACTGGAGGAGCGGGCGCGCATTCGCGAAGAAAACGCCGCCTATCTTACCGAGCAATTGAAGGAAATACCCGGCATCGCGCCGGCGGAAATGTATGAAGGATGCACGCGCAATGCGTATCATCTCTATATGTTCCGCTACGATTCATCCCAGTTTGCGGGCGTTCCCCGCTCGAAATTCATGCAAGCCTTAAGGAAAGAAGGAATCGTGTGTTCGAGCGGATATTCGCCGCTGAACAAAGAGCCGTTTATCGAGTCATCCTTAAACTCACGAGCGTTTCAGACGGTGTTTTCCGAGGAGCATCTGAATCGATACAGGAAAGAGAATCAATGCCCCGCCAACGATCGTTTATGCAATGAAGAAGCAGTATGGTTCCTGCAGTTTATGTTACTGGGCGATCGCAGCGATATGGACGAAATCGCCGGGGCCGTGCGAAAAATTCACCATAACGCCCAAAAATTAGCGCAGGCTTAAGCGGCGAAAACGAACTGTCATCCCATCGTATAAAAGCGAACCGCTGGAAGAAGATCTTCCAGCGGTTCGTTGTTATAGAAGGAATTATTCGGGTTAGTAGAGGTGAACATTCTGGCCGGCGGGAACGGCTCGGAAAAATCCGCCGATGCTGATCAATCCATTGGATACGTCATAGGGAGGGCCGCCGCGGATGCCGGCCGGCCCCCATCCATCCACAATGCCGGCGTTGCGCTTGGTTTGAACTTCAAGAATCACCTTATGGCCGCGCTCGCCGCGAAGGGGCCACCAATCGGCGTGCGTGTTCCATGGAATCCAGTGGTAATAGGTGAAGGAGGCCGAAAATCCCGCCGCCAATTCGACATTAGGCGGGGCCTGAAAGCGATCTTTGAGGAAGCCGTTGAGATAGGGGACGGGCGTCGTCAATGGAAACTGCTGGGCTTCACCGTCTCTGTGCGCGTGATAGGAATTGTTATCGAGATGGTAGTTCAACATGGCGTTGACCATAATGCGCAGATCGCTTTGCGTCCCGGCGATTTTGGCGCGCAGCTGCGCGTTCAGAAAATTCGGAACGGCGATAGCCGCCAAGATTCCAATAATGGCGACCACGATGAGCAGTTCTATGAGCGTGAAGCCGCAGCGATTGCCACTCATTCCCAACCTCCCCAGGTTGTTTTTTTTATCCAATTTATAGCGTCGAATTCGTAATCCATTCGCATCCAAAAAAAATGAAACATCTTCAAAGCCGGCAAGGAAGGAACGGCTTCCTTCGCCGGCATTCACGCAGTCTAAGATTCTTTCGAAGTTATACAACCTTCGGCAGTTGCCAAGACTTGCGATATTTCCGGGTCAGCAGTCTATTTGCCTCTGAGTCGCCGATGATTTTTTCGTTCTGATAATCGAATTTGATTTCTCTGCCCACCTGCCAGGCGATTAATGCCAGCAGACCGGCTACATTGGCTTCGTGTCCCTCTTTGGGCGTACAAACCGGATCTTTGCGGGAGCGGATGCAGTCCAGCCAATTACGTTTGTGCTCCAGGTCGCCGCCTTTCGCCGGGATGACCGTAGGATTTTTGCGATCCTTTTCGGAGAATATTTTGAGATAGCGGCGATTGACCAGGATGGTTGCCTTATCACCGTAGAAATAGATCCCATGATCGATTCCGTCGCATTCCATTTCGTAAGGGAATCCGTTGCCATGCCTCAAGGTATAGGAGAAGGTATAGCCGGGCGCATCCCAAACCGCTTCGGCGGTGTCGGGCGTGTCGCGATCATCGTCGTGAGCGTATTTCCCGCCCATGCAGCAAGCGGCTTTCAGTTCCGGCCCCATGGCCCACAGCACGATATCGAAGAGATGGACGCCCCAGGCGGTAAGCATGCCGCCCGAATAATCAAGATAAAAGTAGAAATTCACCCGGAATCGATTGGGATTGAAGGAGCGTTTGGGCGCCGGCCCCAGCCACATGTCATAATCCAAGCCTTCGGGCGGCTCCGCATCCGGGAAGACGCCGATGCCGTGCTTTCCTTTGGGGCTTAAATAGCCGTCGATGTTCCACATATTGATGCAGCGCGCGGATGTGACATGGCCGATTTCGCCGTTTTTCACCATCTCCACCGCTTTCTGAAATTGTTCGGAGCTGCGCTGCTGCTGGCCGACCTGTACGACGCGCTTGTATTTTTCCGCCGCCTGAATCAGCCGCCGCCCTTCAACGATCGTGCGGCTCATAGGCTTTTCCACGTAAATGTCCTTGCCCGCCTGGCAGGCGTAAATCGCTTGGAGCGCGTGCCAGTGATCGGGCGAGGCGATAACCACCGCATCCACGTCTTTGTTGTCTAATACATCGCGAAAATCCTGCGTTTTTTGAACGGGATGCCCAACCTGCTCCGCGTTTTTTTCCGCATTGGGGAGATAGGCGTCGCATAAGGAGGCAATGCGAACGTCGTCGATCCCGAGAAATTGGCGAAAGTGATGGCTCCCCCGCCCTCCCTGCCCGATGAATCCCAACTGAATTTTATCGTTGGCGCCCAAGACATTGACGGCCGGCGCAGAAGCCGCCATGGCCGCCGCGGTTAATTTCGAAAACTGCCGCCGATTGAGGGTGGTATTCTTTTGCATGATTCACCTCAAAGTTAGATTGAATTCCTCATGGCGAACATACTAAAACGAGAGAGATCAAATGTATAGTACATCAGATTTGGCGGGAAGTTCGTTCGATTAATTCAAATATCCGGGCAGAAAAAGCGATAAAGAAGGAACAAGAGAGACAATGACGAGCGCCGCCAATTCGGCGAGCAGAAAGGGAAAGACGGCGCGGCTCAATCGGCCGACATCGATTCCAGAGATGGTGGACGATACGAACAAATTGACGCCGACTGGAGGCGTGATCTGGCCGATCGCCATGTTGACGGTCAGGATGACGCCGAAATGGATGGGATCGATGCCGACATTGTTCAGAACTGGCATAAAGATGGGGACGAAGATATAAATGATCGATACGGCGTCGATAAAACATCCCATAATTAGAAGGAAGCCGTTGAGCAGCAGAATGAGGATGATTCGGTTCTGAGAGACGGTTAAAATCAACCGGCTTAATTCCGTGGTCAAATCGGTTCGCTGCAGCACCCACGAAAAGAGGGAGCCGCCGGCGATGATCATGAGAATCTGCGCCGAACTGCGGCCCGATCGCGTCAGGACGCGGGAAAAGACTCCCTTCCGAAAGAGGGATCGATAAAAAATCAGATCGACGGTCAAGATATATAAAACCGCCGCTCCGGCGGATTCGGTTGGAGTAAAGATCCCCAGATAGATGCCCCCCAGAATGATAATCGGCGCCATCATGGCCAAGGCCGCTCCGCCGATTGCAGAGGGCGTCAGTGAGGGAGTGTGCAAGGGCAAATGGTCGCGTCGCGATAGAAATAGCACGGCAAAAATCAACGCCAGCGTCACCAGAATTCCCGGGATGATCCCGGCGACGAAGAGTTTGCTGATTGAAGTTTCCGACACGACCCCGTAAATAATCAAAGCGATGCTGGGCGGAACGATGATGCCGATTCCCCCTCCCGCCGCCAGCAAGGCGGCCGAGCGGGGGGCCGGAAATCCGGATTGAGTCAGTAGAGGAAAAAGGAGAACGCTGAGCGCGGCGACATCCGCCGGGCCGGAGCCGGATATGCCGGCGAAAAGGAGGGATACGATGACGGTCACGACGGCTGTTCCGCCGCGGAATCGCCCGACGGCGGACAACACGAAATCGAGGAGGCGCTTGGCCAGGGTTCCTTCGCTGATCAGACATCCGGCCACGAGAAACAAGGGGATCGCCAGCAGATTATAAGAATCCATGGCGGAAAACATTTGTTGAGCGATGATGACCGGCGACTCGAGTTGGAAAACAAAAATGACTGTAACGGCGGACAGCCCCAGTGAAAAAGCGACGGGGATTTCCAGAAGCAACAGGGTGAAAAAAAGTCCAAAAAGCAGTAGGCCGATCCAGATCATAGTGTTATTATCTTGGTTTGTGATTTCATGAGAATAAAATCTAGCCGGAATTGAGGATTTCGTGTACCCCGATAGCGGTGGTTGGTCGCTAAATGTGTTTATTATGTCATCCTTGATTCGATTGAATTTAAAGCACGCGGAGAAGAATGAGGACGTCGAATGAATTTTTATATCGTAATCGCTCTCGCATTTGGACCGGGCGCATTTTGGTTATGGTACTTTTATAAAAAAGACAAGCTGGAGCCGGAGCCGAAGACGCTGGTGTTGCGAATGTTTATTTTGGGGATGATCGGCGTGATTCCGGCTTTTCTCGCCGAGTTGATCTTTCAGTATCCGATCCAGTTGATAACGTCATCCACTTTTTTTTCATCGTACATGTTACTGGTCGTGGGCGCGCCCATCATCGAAGAATACATCAAATTCTGGATGGTGAAGCGCGGCGTGTATAACAATGTCGAATTCAACGAGCCGATGGACGGCATTGTATATACGGCGGCGACGGCGCTGGGATTCGCATCGCTGGAGAATCTCGGCTATGTGGGCGGCGCGTATGTTGCGACGCTCACTATTCCGGATGGTTCGACGAAAATCGTATGGAGCGTTTTTATTATCCGAGCCGTTTTCTCTGTGCCGGCGCACGTGCTGTTTTCGGTGATGTGGGGGTATGCGCTGGGGGCTTCGAAATTCATGCGCGATCGAGATCGCGCTCGTATTTTTGTGCGCCGCGGCTTGATTTTGTCGATGCTGCTTCACGGAACTTTCAATACAGTCATTAATTTCCCCTTGGCCATGGCGTTTATGTTGGCGTTCATGTTTCTCGCCTGGCGCATGGTGCGCTATCGAATCACCGTCGCGCTGGTCAATTCGCCATTCGCCGAATCGAACCATCTCGAGCAGGATTTCATAGAGTAGCGGCCATAGAATCCAGCCGTAAGAAATATTGGATCGTTCAAAAAAAATGTAAAAAGGTTTCGCTATGAAAAGAGTTATGATTTTATTCGTCGGATGGATCGCCGCGGCGGTCTTTGGAATGTCGGGTTTTTCGTCGGAAGAAAATGACTCCCCAGGCTATCATATTTACGCGCATGCGCATAACGATTATGAACATGAACGGCCGCTGCTGGATGCGCTGGACAATCGATTCTACAGCGTAGAAGCCGATTTTTGGCTGGTGGACGACGACATTTTGATCTCGCATAACCGCCAGGAGAACCGGGCCGATTATAAAGGAACCCTCAAAGAGCTTTATCTCGATCCCCTGCAGAAGCGAGTGGATGAGAAGGGATCGGTGCATGGAGACGGCGCTCCGTTTTACTTGTGGCTGGACATCAAAGACGGGCGGGATGAAGCGCGCCCCGTTCTGCACCGCTTATTGAGCCAATATTCCATGTTGACGGTTTTCACCGATGAGGCGATCCATCAAAGGCCGGTCGTCGCCATCTTGACGGGGGACGAGCAATCCAAAAAAGCCTATGTCGTTGAATACACCGAACGCTATGCGTGCCGCGACGGTGATTACAGTGAAGACGATCCTCCCGCCGATCACAGATGGCG
>JAFGTC010000130.1 GCA_016934335.1 Candidatus Omnitrophota bacterium
CCCGATGATGTGAATGTCCGCATTATTGAAGGCGACGATAAAACCAGGAAAATTCAAATGCGCCTGGATCTCGGCCTGCTGCAGATGGAATTTTCGGGCCGGCCGGATGGAAAGCGGCCTCATGGCTTTGAATCGTTCCTCGAATATTATCAACATCAACTAAAAGAACATGTTCAAGAAAATGGGGATGATTCCGGTTTTTCCCTGGATTCCGATGAATGCGCGGCGTTGAAAAGCGAATCGATCCAATATTACTACCGTTACTTGAGTCTTTTTCATCTTTTGGAATATCAAGCGGTTATGCGGGATACTCAACGCAATCTGCAGGCATACGATTTCATTAAAATGTATGCGGAGAACGAAGATGACCGGTATATGCTGGAGAAATATCGGCCTTATGTCATCATGATGCACACTCGATCGGCGGCCCATCTGTTTCTGGAAAAAAACCAACCGAATGAAGCCATTGAATTAATTGAAGATGCGCTCGAGCAGATCGAGGTGTTTTACAGCGAATTACAACGACCGGACCTTGTGGAAAAATGCAATGAGATCCATTTTCTCAATCAATTCGCCGAAGAAATACGCCATCAATGGGAAGATGATCCAGTCGGAGCGCTGCGGATTCAAATGCAGGAAGCCGTGAAGCGTGAAGATTATAAGACCGCCGCAAAAATTCGCGACGAAATCCGCCGCCTCATCGAAATTCAATGAACTCTTGTTAAAAATCAGATTAAGTTTGGATATTTAAAGCAATTATAAACAGACGATTAGCTTTTAATTTTAGCAATCGATCGAGCGGCTTTTAATGTATTGACCAGCAACATGGCGATCGTCATGGGGCCCGGGCCTCCGGGTGATGGACTTAAATAACCCGCAACGCCTTCGGCCTCTTCGCGGTCGACGTCGCCCACCTGCTTAAACTTGCCGTCCACTTCCTCGAAGCTGATCCCGACATCGATGACGGCGGCGCCCGGCTTAATCCAATCGCCTTTGATCATTTTGGCCCTGCCGGTGGCGGCGATCAATATATCCGCCGTCCGGCATACGCCTGGAAGATCTTGCGTGCGCGAATGGCACATGGTGATCGTGGCGTGCTGCTGCATCAAAAGGCAGGCCATGGGTTTGCCGACGATATTGCTGCGTCCAACGATGACCGCATGCTTTCCTTTGATGGATATACCGGCGTGCTTCAGAATTTCCATGACGCCCAGGGGAGTGCAGGGAACCAGAGAGTCCTGCCCGATCCATAATTTTCCGACATTGACGGGATGGAAGCCGTCTACGTCTTTCATGGGATCGACGCGCCGCTGCACCAATAGAGAATCGATCTGATCGGGCACGGGCAGCTGGACCAATATTCCATGGACGTTCGGATCGGCGTTCAGGTCGTCGATCCGATCCAGGACTTCTTGTTGGGATGCGTCGGCCGGGAGTTTGTGCTCGATTGATTTCATTCCCGCTGCAACGCAGGCTTTTCCTTTGTTGCGAACATAGACTTGCGAAGCGGGATTTTCGCCCACTAAAATCACGGCCAAGCCGGGCTGTACGGAAGTTTCCCGGGTGAAATCATCGACTTGATGCTTCAATTCATCGCGAATCGTCTTGGCAAGCGCTTTTCCATCTAAAATCTGTGCGGTCATTTCATCACCCTTCTAAAGCGGCGCCGGGCCGGGATTTCTGTTTGTCGAGCAAAACAATACTTTATGGCAAAACAATACTTTATCATGCCCCGCCGGCTCTTCAACTCTTCCGGATCGGCGTTTGCAATCGCCGGTTTTGATGCCATTCCGTTCCGGAGTATTATCGAATCGCTATAATGGTTCGGGTTTTTTATGAAAAATAATCAATGAAGGATTGTCTAAAAAATGACGCTATTTCGAAATTCATGTCTCATGTCGATGCTGGCGATTCTGCTATCGCTCTCTCTCGGGTGCGGCGAACCGCAAAACGAACCGGTGATTTCCATGGAAGAAAACCAAGCCGCATCGACGCCTGCGGAACAGCCTGCACCTGTGGAAGAATCCGTCGTAAATCAAGAGCCGGAACTGACGTCGGAAGATGTTGAATCTCAGATCGTCCAAACGGCGGTGGCGTATATCACTCTCGACGAATATCTGCAAACCGTTTCGCTGCGCCATAACAAGCCCTTGTTCGTCAATTTCTGGGCGACCTGGTGCGCTCCCTGCATCGAAGAGATGCCTCATATTGTGGAATTGTATGAGAAATATGGAAAGCAGGTCGATTTTCTTGTGGTTTCCTGCGACAGTTTTACCGGCACCGTCGATACGGTTCCCGGCGCCATGAAGACGCTCAAAATGGCGTTCACGACGCGCGTTTTAAAAACCGGCGATCAAAACAAGGCCATTTCATCCATCGACGCAGACTGGCAAGGCGCTCTGCCTACGACTTTCGTATATGACGTCAAGGGGAAAAAGATCAAATCCCTCGTCGGCGCGCAATCCAAAGAAGCGTTTGAAGCCGCCATTCAAGAAGCGCTCCAAACCGTTCTCAAAGTAAAGTTGGATTAGACTCAGACTGTATTTTTTGCTCTTGCAATTTTCAAATAAAATTCCAAATCGGGCCGGTGTTTTTCGATCATTCATGACAAGACAACTGCGAGAATTCATCTTTTATTGTTTCAATCAAATCAGCGTTGAACTGCAAAGCGAGAGCATGCTTTCGCTGGCGGAGCGAAAGACCGGCTTGAACGATTGGGGGAATCTGGCATTTCGCGAACCGCTGGATGTTTTGTTGGAAGCGCTGCGACGGGAAGCGAAACTGAGCCAAAGGGGGAGGTTTGTTGTTGCGCAGCATTACATGCGCCTGTTGTGCAATATTTTAAAAATCGTGGATGATTGGAAGCGGCATCCGGAAATTGCGCATGTTCCTGTTGAGGCGCCTATTGTGATTTTAGGCTTCCCTCGAACAGGGACGACTTATTTGCACAGCCTGCTCAGCCGGGATCCAGCGTTTCGAACTATGCAATATTGGGAACTTTTGTTTCCCTCTCCGCCCCCCGATCCGGCCGCGCACCGACAGGATCCCCGAAAGAGACAGGCGCGGCGGTTTGCGTTTTTTATCGGAAAGATTTCACCGAAACTATCCGCGATTCATGAATTGTCGGCGGAGGCGGTTGAAGAGTGCTGCTTTATTTTTGATCACTTTTTTCTGGATAACATACATCATCTGGTTTTCGACATCCCCTCGTATATCGAATGGTATGACAAACACGACGCACTTCCTTCCTACCGGTTTCATCGCCGCATGCTGCAGTATTACGGCTGGAAATTTTCGTTCGAGCGATATGCGCTGAAAGCGCCCCGGCATCTGTTCTGCTTGAAGGATTTGCTGGCCGTTTATCCCGGCGCCATGATCGTATGGACGCATCGCAATCCAGAATCGGCTCTGCCTTCGTTGTGCAGTCTAAGTGAAACCGCCCGGCGCATCATCTCGGATGACATCGACAACCGGCGCATCGGTCGACTTTGCCTGGATCATTTCGATAAGGATTTTAAGGCGGGCTGGGCGGCGCGAAAAAATTTCGCTCCCGGGCAATTTTATGACGTCCCCTATCGAGAACTGGTACACGATCCCATTGGCGTCGTCCAGAAGATTTACCGGCATTTCAATTTATCCTATACCGAGGAACTGGACGCCAATCTGTGCGAATCAATCAGCCATGCTAAAAAACAGCCGCGTGAGAAGCACCGATATTCGTTAGAACAATTCGGGCTGCATCGCGATGCGATTCACGAGCGCCTTCGTGATTATTATGACCATTTCGGGAAATATTGCTGAGATGATGAATCTCGCAGACGCCTCTATTATTTTTTATTCTTAAAAGAACTAAGAGGAGTAGGGAATTCTCAATGCAGCCGGATGCTTCTGAAGATATCAGATCGATTATTGATAAAGCGCGTTTGGCGGGTGAAAACGGACGGGTAGAAGAGGTCGGCCGTTTGCTGGAAGACTCGTTGAGCAAGAATCCCGAATCCGCGGAACTGATGGCGCATCTTGGATATTATTATTATCGGCGTGGACGAGGCGGCCGCGCGCTGGCCGTTTTTCTCCGCCGCAACGATCTGATCGAGCCGGATGCGGGAATCTGCCGGATTCTCGCCGAACTCTATTCTAAGCGAGGGGAGTATACAAAGCAGCGTTTTTGGATGAAGCAAGCCCATTGGCAGGATCCGCAAAAAACATATGCGATACTGCTTCTTTACAGTTTCTTCAAGCAATTTTTTTCCTCCATTCGCCGCCGCTGTGCGCATTCAAATATTCTGCGCCGCTGCGCGTATATTTTTCTTTGTTTGCAGGAAAAGTTTTCGCGGGGCGTCATTTATATTTTCGAAAAATTCATTCCTTCCCGGATGTATCCGGAATCGGGCGACGACTCGTTTCGCATGACTGAATTTCTGAGATTCGCTCGAGATTTTGACGCTCTCTATCGACGCGATGGACTCGCTTTCCATAAAGTTCGTGAAATTCTGATCGCGACGCGCAATTTACCTGTCGCAAACCGTCAAGCAAATCTTCTTGACGTCGGTACGGGATTAAACACGGCCCCGTTGTTTTGGGCCATGAAGGGATCGTGCGTAACTGCCTTTGATGGTTCGATATACGGGTTCTCGCATCTAAAAAAAGTTCAGGAGAAGATATCCCAAGAAAATAATTCTATCCGTTTTCATTGCGTCGCGGGAGACGGCGCGCTGCTTCCATTTCAAGACGATGCTTTCGATGGAGCATCGGCGCTTTGCATGCTCGAACATATCCCTGAAGACGGCGACATCCATTGCATGCAAGAGATGTTCCGAACGCTCAAGCCGGGCGGGTTGGCGGTTGTTACGGTGGAAGCCAATTCATGTTCAAAAGACGGCTGGCTCGAAGTCCCCTATGCCATAGGATTTCAAAGCGGGACGGATAAACCCGTGCAAGAGCGCGGCGGTTATGAGGAAGTCTACTGCCGGAATTATTCACCCGATGATATGATCGAACGCCTGGCGCGCTCCCGGCCTTGGGAGGTTGTTCAATCGGGATTTTATGACGATCGCGTTCTGCCCATGCGCAGGCGGCTTGCCCCGACTCATATATTCTCGCCTTTCCTGCGGGGGATGCAGCCGCTTCTTTCCCTGCTGTTTTTCCGCCCCGCTGCGCCGGATAAAAGCCTTTCTCCATCCAGCATCGGGTATCTCATACTTCGCAAGCCGCTGTAAAATCTTGTTAAAAGGCATCTCTTTCCAGTTGGATTCGTAGAATTTGAAAGTATGATCACTCGATAGAGCTGTAGAGTAGAAATGGAACAAACAATGCCTGAAAAATCGCGGGATATTATGGACATTCAGCCAAAGTTATCCATCATTATCCCGATCTATAATGAAGAAAGACTGCTGCCCGAAGTACTGCAGCGCATTCGCTCCCTCGAATGGGCCAACCGGGAAATCATTCTGGTCAACGACTGTTCGACCGATACAACCGAAGCCATTCTCGAACCGGAAAAGAAGAAATCCGATACGGTTGTTTTGACTCATTCCGAGAATCTCGGTAAAGGCGCCGCCATCCGGACGGGATTGCGCTATGTAACGGGAGACATCGTTATCATTCAAGACGCCGACATGGAGTATGATCCGGCGGAAATTGTGCGGGTCATTGAACCGATCGCCCAGGGAGAAGTGAAGGTTTGCTTTGGATCGCGCTTCATGGGATCCGTCAAAGACATGCGCTTGCCCAACCGGGTGGGCAACTGGCTGCTGGCCCAGATGGTTTCATGGCTTTTCGGCCAGCGCATTACCGACGAAGCGACCGCCTACAAGGCGTTTCACCGATCGGTCATCGACCGAATTCCTTTGGAGTGTCATGGATTTGAGTTCTGCCCCGAAGTGACCAGCAAAGTGTTGAAGTTGCGATACAAAATTCTGGAAGTGCCTGTCACTTTTAAGGCGCGAACCGTGGCGGAAGGCAAGAAGATCGGCTGGCGCGATTTTATTGTCGCCGTCTGGACTATATTAAAGGTGCGTCTGTTTTGGAGTCCGAAGAAGGCCACGCCGGCGATCATTCCATCGAAGCAATGAATGAGAATCGAAAAAAAATCGTTATTTTGGGCGCGGGCGCAGCCGGACTGTCCGCCGCATGGAAGCTGCTGCGCGAAGATCCCCGCCTGCATGTCGTTCTCATCGAGCGGGATCCGCTTCCCGGCGGATTGGCCAAAAGCATTTCATGGAAGGGCTATGCGCTCGATTTGGGGCCGCACCGTTTTTATACGGAAATCCCTGAAGTTAAACAATTCATCAAATCCTTCTGCGAAGAGCGCATGATTCAAGTGACGCGCGCCAGCCGCATGTATCTTAACGGCCGCTATATTCCTTATCCGATCAAGCCGCTGCCGACGTTTCAGGCATTGGGATTGTCGAATACTCTATCTTTTTCCTTATCTGCATTGCGCGTCTTGTGGAATAAGCAATCTGACGCGGAGTCTTACGAAGATTACGTCATCGGATACTATGGGGAAAAACTCTACCGGCGGATCTTTCAACCCTACGCCGAAAAAGTGTGGGGAATTCCCGCGGCTCAAATTACCGCTGAAACCGCGCGCGTGCGGCTGCGCGGCGAAAATATTTGGCATTCGCTGAAAGACGGATTGTTGTCCAAGCATGAAACCTATGTCGCGAAATTTCTTTATCCGCCCGGAGGCATCGGCGACATTCCACAGCAATTCGCGCAGGAAATCATCCGAGACGGAGGCGAGATCAAAATCAATCATGAGGTTACGGGCGTATCGCTGAATGACGGGCGCGTTCATGAGGTGGAAGTCTCCGGCCCGCAAGGCGTTCAAAAACTCGCATGCGATATATTGATCAATACGGCTCCTCTGCCCCAATTCGCCGAATTGATGCGGCCCGTGCCTCCCGCGGACATTCTATCGGCGTCCGCTTCCTTGCATTATCGAGCGATTACGCTGCTTTACTTGCAGTATGATGAAGACTTGAACATCAACGATACGTGGCTTTATTTTCCTGAGGAGCATGTTCCTTTTTCACGGATTTATGTTCCGGACAATTTCGCGCCGCACAAAAAACAGCCGGGAAAGACGTGTTTGTGCGTGGAATTCCCCTGCGACGTCGAATCGGATCTTTGGCGAATGGACGCTTTCCAACTAGCGGATCTGGCCGATCGTATATTGGCGCCGAGCGGCTTGATTCATCGTCGCAGCATCGACGCCCTCGTCGTTCGTATTAAGGAAGGATATCCTTTATATGAAATTGGTTACGAGCATCGTGTTAACAAGACGCTTGAATATATTCGCTCCATGGGGAATTGCCTGACCACCGGCCGCCAAGGACTGTTCCGGCATAACAATCTGGATCAATCCCTGCAGATGGGCCTGCAGGTCGCCGAGCATGTTCTTGAACAGAAAGACAGCGATTCATGGTATGACAATATCGACCGGTACAAAGATTATCGAATTGTCGATTAATGAGTCATGAACCGCTCGCAGGCTGACTTTGAATTTACAAAATAGGGCGAAGGCCGTTTTATGAAGGAAGGAAATTAAGGTGGCATTACAAAGGCCCTGGAAAAAAGCATTGCTTGTCGTTCCTCCTACGGGTAAATACATCCGAGAGGAGCGATGCCAAACTCCCCTGGACGAACTCCACACGGTTGCTCTTCGCCCGCCCATGGATCTTCTCTATATCGCCGGCGCTTTAGAGCAGATCGGCGTTCAAGCGAAAATTGTCGACTATCCCGCCCAAGAGGGCGCCTGGGAATCATTCGAGAACGACGTGCGCGGCTTCCAGCCGGACGCGCTGATTCTATCCATCACAACGCCGACGCTTGAAGAGGATGTCAAAGCGGCGGCGAAGGCCAAGTCCATTGATCCGGAAATCGTCACTCTCAGCAAAGGCGCTCATTTTCTTCATCTCGATCGTCAGGCCATGCGGCGGCATTCTCAACTTGATCTGGTCATGCGCGGCGAATATGAGGAGACGGTCAAGGAACTGGCGTCGGGAAAGTCGTGGAGCGATATTCCAGGCATTACGTATCGGGAGAACACGGATATCACTCGCAATGAAGATCGGCCATTCATTCAAGATATTGATGCCATCGCTTTTCCCGCGCGCCATCTAATAGATAACGATCGCTATCGCCGGCCGGACACCGGCGAACCGCAAGCCACGATTGTCACCAGCCGGGGCTGCCCGTATCCCTGCATATACTGCCTGGCGCGCGCGGTCTCAGGCGCAGCGGTTCGCAACCGCTCGCCGGAAAATGTGGCGGCGGAGTTGAAGGAATGCATCGAGAAGCACGGCATTCGGGATTTTCTTTTCCGCTCCGATTTGTTTACAGCCAACAAACGATGGGTTCTTTCGCTATGTAAAGCCATCCAGGATGCCAGACTCGACATCCAATGGTCATGCAACAGCCGGGTTGATACGCTCAATGAAGAAATGCTGGCCGAAATGAAAAAAGCGGGATGCTGGCTGATCGCTTTTGGCGTCGAGCACGGCGACCCGGTTATGCTGGAATTGATGCGCAAGCAGGTCAAATACGAGAATATCGAACCGGCCATCCACATGTGCCGGAAAGCGGGAATCAAAAGCAGCGTCTATTTTCTCATCGGCCTGCCTTGGGAAAGCCGGCAGACCTTCGAAAAAACCAAATCGTTTGCGCGCAAGTTGGATCCCGATTTCATCGAATTTTTCTATACGTATCCGTTTTACGGCACGGAATATTATGAAGAAGCCGTAAAAGAACAATTATTGCAGGAAGGCGAACTGCCCAAAATCGGCTACAATCAACCGGCGATACCGACCAAATATCTGACGATCGATGAATTGAAGCCATTGCGCAAAGAGGCGCTTCGCTCTTTTTATCTTCGCCCGCGTTATATCATTCGCACTCTGGCGGCCAATCCGTCTCCAAAGGTTTTGTTCAACTATTTCCGATACGGAATCCGTCAATTATGGGATTTATTGACTTGATTTTTTTGTATATATGAGAGAGATCGTTTTCTTATCAAGGGAGAAAGAGGAGATATTCATGAATCGCCGAATGGTTTATTTTATGGCAGTTTTGTGCGTCTTTAGTTTATGCCGGAGCAGTTCGTTTTCGGCGGAAGCGCCCGCCTCTTCAATCAGTGAACCTTTTTTTGACGTGCGCGGCGGCGTTGATAACTGCCGGATCAAGTTTATGCAGCAAAAAACAGGGCGCATCGCTTATCTGGGAGGCTCCATCACAACCATGAAGGGGTGGCGCGAATTAACGTACGATCTCTTCAAAAAACGATTTCCTGAAACGAATTTTGAATTCATCGATGCGGGCATCGGGGGAACCAATTCCACTCTCGGAGCATTTCGGTTTGAAGAAGATGCGTTCAAAAATGGGCCGGTGGATTTATTGTTTCTCGAATTTGCAGTGAACGACGGCGGCGGCGACTCTCCCGACAACCGCCGCATGCGCGCGATGGAAGGCATTGTTCGACGCGCCCGGCGCTTGAATCCCAAAATCGACGTCATCATGCAGTATTTTATTCATCAGGGGCAAATTCAAGAAATCAATCAAGGCAAAACGCCGGCCGCGATTCTCGATCATGATAAAGTCGCAAAACATTACAACATCCCCATCATTAATCTCTCACAGGAAATGACGCGCCGCCTGAATGCAGGCGAATTTACGTGGGATCAATTCTCACGCGACAGCTGCCACCCCAGTCCATTTGGACACGAACAATATCTTCAATGCATTGAAGCTTTTCTTGACGCCGCTTGGAAGAAGCCCATTGCGCCGGATGAAGAGATGCAGACTTATCCGACGCCGGCCCCGCTGGATTCCATGAATTATGAAAACGGCCGCTTTGTTAATGTAAGACAAACGCTGAGCATCCAAGGTTGGAAACTGGTGGAGGGATGGAAAGCCGAAAAGACCTGCAACTATGGCGGCCCGGTCGATGTTTATACGGCGGAACAACCCGGGGATGAACTGAAACTTGTATTCGAAGGCAGCTTGATCGGCATCTACGCCATCGCTGGATTCGACGCCGGCATTTTGGAGTATTCGATCGATCATGGAGAGGCTCAGACGCTCGACCTGTTCGATTATTACTGCACACAGTTTCATCGCCCCGTCTGCCGCATACTCGCCGAAAACCTGACGGCCGGCCGGCATGAGATTACAATTCGTATGAAGAAGGACAAGAATGAGAAAAGCACCGGCCACGCCTGCCGGATTTTGAAATGGGCGGTTAATTAGAAATTTTAAGAAAATGCACCATAAGAAAAGATCAATCCTGATTCGAAATCAATCCTGATGAAATCGAAGACGAATTATGCGAGTTTTATTACTGAATCCTCCCGGCGATAAGCCGTATCTGCGCGACTATTATTGCAGCCACACCGCCAAAGGATATTATTATTGGCATCCCTACGATCTTGTCGTGCAGAGCGGCATTTTATCAAGATGCCATGAAGTCGAGTATCTTGACGCCATCGTGAACAAAATGAGCCGCAAGAGCGCGGCGGCTAAGATCAAAGCCATTCAGCCCGAAGCGATTGTTTTCTTGAGCGGCGGCGTCAGTTGGAGGCAGGATTTCGATTTTTTGGAAAGCCTGGACATCCCCCAAAATATTCCCGTTCTCGGCACCGGCGACGTGTTGGTCAGCAAGGGCAGGGAACTGATGACCAAGCATTCGTGGCTTTCCGGCGTATTGCTCGATTTTACATCCGACTCGATTGATACCTTCCTGAACGCCTGGGATCGCCGCACCGGGCAAATCGATTTGGACGGCGACGTCCCCAATTTGCTGTATCGGAAAGACAGTGAATTCATCCGAGGCGTCGATCCGGGGAAGCGCTATTACTCGTTCCCTATTCCGCGCTACGATCTGCTGCCTCTGCGGAAATATCGCATCCCGCACGGGCGGCGAAAGTTGTTCGCTTCGTTTTTAACCGATTTCGGCTGCCCCTATCACTGTTCATTCTGTTTTAACGGCAAGTGGGATCATAAACTGCGCGATCTCGACAACGCCATGCAGGAACTGCGGTACGTCCGAGAGATCGGGATTCGCGAATTGTGGATCAAAGATTTGACGTTCGGCGTCAATCGCAAACATTCCACTGAATTCCTCCATCGCTTGATTCAAGAGAACCTGCGCTTCGATTGGATCACTTTGTCGCGCGTGGACGTCATGGATGAAGAACTTTTGTCTCTCATGGCCAGGGCGGGATGTCATACCATTCAGTTTGGCGTGGAATCCGCCGATCCGGGAATCCTCAATTCCATCGAGAAAGGCATTCAGCCGGCGCGAGTCATGGAAATTTTTCGCCTGTGCCGAAAACTGCGAATTCGAACGCTGGCGCACTTCATCCTCGGCTTGCCCGGAGAAACCGAAGAAACCGCCCTTCGCACCATCGAATACGCCAAAGATTTAGATCCCGATTTTATTTCGTTCAACGTAGCCGCGCCGCGCATGGGTACCGATCTGCGCTCCGAAGCCATTCGTCAAGGCTGGGTGGATAAAGACGTCGATTCGGTTGACAACTCGACTTTTCTGCCTCAAATGGAAATCAACAGCATTTCCGGGCGGCGCGTCGTCGAACTACGCAACAAGGCCATCCGCGAATTTCATCTGCGACCCTCGTATTTATGCCGAAAAGCCGCCGATATTCGCTCTCCGCGAGAATTCTGGCGGGCTTTGCAGAACGGTTATACGCTGATTAAATCGACGCTGTACAAACCAACCATCGAGGAAATAATGGATGGTGAAATGTGAATTTTATTGCGAGATCTACGCTCGATTTTAAAATTCGATTTCTGATAGAATGAAACAGTTCCATGCGGCCATTCATTGGATCCATTATTAAGAGAAATTATGAAGATTTTATTCATAACACCATGTGTTCCAACAGCTTCTGATGGAAGGAGACCTTTTAATTTCCTTCGCTATCTCGCGCCGCGTCATGAAATTCATTTGTTATGCATGAAACTGCCCTCTCAAACGCCGGACGACATCCGCCGCATTCAGGAAATGGGCGTTCGCGTCATGACGGTGGAATACGAAAAATCGCGATCTCTTTTCAATTGTCTCCGCGGCGCCGCCGCGGCTCGACCTTTGCGCGTTTCCTGGTGTCAGTCTTTAGAGTTTCGCTCGGCTCTCGAAAAGACGCTTGAGCATCGCCGTTTTGATCTTGTCCATATCGACCGCATGCGCATGGGGCAGTACGCGCCGATAATCTCATCCCCCAAACTGGTTGATTTTACAGACTCTCTAACTCTTTATCTAGAACGATCTTTAACTCACCGGCGCAAACTTGGACAGCGTATGATCGATGCATGGGAGTTGCGGACGATTCCTCGCTTTGAACGCTGGCTGCTTCCCCGAATCGACGCCGCATTGGTTTGTTCCGAAGTCGATGCGGCGGAATTCAGAAAATGGCATCCAAAATATCAATTCGATGTCATCGAAAACGCCGTCGACAGCGACCAATACAAACCCAAATCACACCGGCCAAATCATGAAGCCCGCTGCGTGCTGACCGGTACGTTGTTTTATTTCGCCAATGTTGACAGCGTGCTGTATTACCATGATGAAATTCTCCCTCCACTTCGAAAATTATTTCCCAATTTGGAGACGCATGTGATCGGGGCGCGTCCAGTCCACGAAATCCGTAAATTGAACGAACGCCATGGCATTCAAGTATTCGCCGATATTCCAGATATGGCCGATTATCTCTATCAAGACGATATTTACTTATGTCCTTTACGGGTGGCGGCCGGCGTGCGCAACAAGCTGCTGGAAGCCATGTCGGCCGGAATGCCGATCGTCACCACTCGCCTGGGAGTGGAGGGCATGTCGGTGCAGGATGATCGCGAAGTGCTTTTCGCCGAAACGCCCCGAGAGTTTTGCGATTGCGTGCAGCGTCTGAAGGCCTCGCCGCCGCTGCGCCAAAAACTCGCTGAAAACGGGCGAGCGTATGTTCAGAAGAATCATTGTCTTGAAATACTGGGCAGTAAATTAGAAGATCTGTACGATCGAATGGTGAAGGAATCTGCGAACGCATAATCATCAAAAGTCATAATCAAAAAAGATCATAATCAACAGCGATTATTTCTTTGATTCGACTTTGGCGAACGCTTCCTTCAGCAATGACTGCAGTCCTGTATGACGGGCGCGTATTCGATTATTGCGGACGGCCATTTGCAGCGCGCGCTGTTCTCCCACTAATACGACCAGTTTTTTGCCGCGGCTGACGGCGGTGTACAACAAGTTGCGCTGCAGCATGGGGAAATGCTGCATAACCAGCGGCGCCACCACCGCCGGATATTCGCTGCCCTGCGACTTGTGAACCGTCACTGCATAAGCCAGTGTCGTATTGTCGAGTTCATGCCGCTCATATACGACGCTCTTTCCCTCGAAATTGATGGTAGCTGTGTTATTTTTGGCGTCGATTTCCCAGACATAACCGATGTCCCCATTGAAGACATCCTTTGAATAATCGTTTTTGGTCTGCATGATCTTGTCGCCGGGCGACAGAGAATAAAACGGCGCTTTATAGCGGCTTTCCGCGGAATTCAGCGATTCCTGCAAAATGGCATTCATCGCCTCCACTCCCACGTCTTTTTTTATCATCGGACACAAAACCTGCACGTCTTCTTTGGGATCGAAACCGAACTGCAGGGGAATTCGCTGGGTCACCATTTCGACGATCGCCTCCCGAACGCCGAGAGGCGTCGGCCGATTGATGAAAAAGAAATCTTGTCCCTCGTCGACGCCGCCGCTGTTCATCTCGGGCATCTCGCCTTGATTGATCTTTTGCGCATTGATCGAGATTAAACTGCCTTCGTCCTGCCGGAAAATCTGCGACAGGCGAATCGTACATAAACATTCGCTTTCGATCAGATCGTGGAGTACGAATCCCGGCCCGACGGCGGGAAGTTGATCGACGTCGCCCACTAAAAGCAGATGGCAGGACGACGGCAGCGCTTCCAGGAGAGACGCCATTAACGCCGTGTCGATCATGGACGATTCGTCCACCACCATCAAATCGACTCGCAGAGGGCGTTTGGAATTTCGTTTAAACATGGATATTTCGGGATCGTACTCCAACAGCCGGTGAAGCGTGAAGGCCTGCCGGCCGGTGCTTTCCGATAAACGTTTGGCGGCTCGTCCGGTCGGGGCGGCCAATTTGATGCGCGCGCCTCGCTGCTTCCAGAGTCGCAAGACTCCGCGGACGATGGTGGTTTTGCCGGTTCCCGGACCGCCGGTAATGACAACCAGTTTATGGGTCAGCGAAGCGACGATCGCGTCCCGCTGGGCGGGGGCTAAATCGATGCGAAGGTCTCGCTCGACGTGATCGAGTTCCTCTTGAGCCGGCGCTTGCAGCGCCATACTCGACGCGGAAGCGTGCATCTCGGCGAAGCGGCGGGCGATTTGCGTTTCGGCCAAATAAAGATCGCGCAAATAGACGGACGAATCTTCCGCCGAGGACGCTTTCCGCATCATCAATTCGCGATTATGCAGCATGGAGTGCATGGCGTCTTCCCACTGATCTTCCTGGATCATTCGTATCAATCGCGCCGTTTTTTGTTGTAATTCGCCCAAAGGCAGAAAAACATGACCGTCATTCATGGAGGACAATAACGCATATCGGATGCCGCCGCTGATTCGCTCCGGCGACGATTCGGCTATTCCCAATTGCAGCGCCAGGCGATCCAATTCCATCCACTTGATTGACGAATTTAAAAACAACGCGGAGTACGGATCCTGCCGCAAAACATCCAACGCGGAAGAGCCCCACTGACTATACGCCTGGCCGGCCACTGTCTTGCTCCAACCCAGGCGCATTAAATCCTGAACAATATTTCTTCTTGTACGAGCCATGCTTGTTTCATTCGCTTCCATGCGATGATTGATCCATGCGGTAGTTTATCTTGACCGGCTTTGAAAACAAATCAACGAGCGCTGTGCATGAATCAGCGAATCGCTTTGAAATAGAAAGTTTTCTTCTATACTATCCGGTTAGGGATATTGGAAGATTCTTAAACAACCGATTTTTTAATGAGAATTTTGAATGAAACTGCTGCGTTTTGGAGAAATCAATCAGGAAAAACCCGGCGTTTTGAACGAGGAAGGCGAGATTGTAGATGTTTCGTCCTTCACGGATGATTTCGATCCGGCGTTCTTTTCGAGGAACGGAGTGGAAACTCTATCCAGCTGGCTTCAGCAAAATCGAGATTCGCTGTCCACCTATCCGGCGTCGATGCGCTTGGGATCTCCTGTTGCGCGCCCCGGGAAAATTATATGCATCGGATTGAATTATTCCGATCATGCCAAAGAATCGGGCGTCGAACCGCCGCGGGAGCCCCTGATTTTCTCCAAATCTCCAACCGCCTTAAGCGGTCCCAATGATCCCATTGAAATTCCCAGACATTCCACTCACACCGATTGGGAAGTGGAACTGGCGTTCGTGATCGGGCGACGCGCCAAATATGTCGATGAAGAAGATGCGTTTTCTTATATCGCAGGCTTTTGCATCATGAACGATGTGAGCGAGCGCGAGTTTCAAAAAGAACACTGCGGTCAATGGGTGAAGGGGAAAAGCCACGACACGTTTGCGCCTTTGGGGCCGTATCTCGCGACGCCGGATGAAATAGCCGACGTCCAGAATTTGAATATGCGACTCGACGTCAACGGAGAATGCATGCAGGACGGCAATACAAGCAACATGATTTTCCGCGTCTCATTTTTAGTGAGTTACATCAGCCGATTTATGACGTTGGCGCCAGGCGACATCATCAGTACGGGCACGCCGCCGGGCGTGGGCATGGGGAAAAAGCCGCCGCTCTTCCTGAAGCCGGGCGATGTGGTCGAACTATCCGTCGATGGGCTTGGAGGGCAGCGTCAAGAAATAATTTCGCATACATCATGAATCAGCAGAACGAGGTAAAGTTTCTTGGTACGTTTGTTTTTTGAGGATTGTACTCCCAACTTATTCATCCCCACTGATATTTATTCTGGCGAAGCCAAAAAGCGCTTACTGGTGAAGAAGGGAACTCCTTTGACGGAAAGGGTCAAAGACCTTCTTCGTCAAAACGAAATTCATTATTTGGATTTTCCTCTCCCCTATGAAACGTCGTCTTCCGTTCCTTACACTTTCTCTGAAGAGACGGAACTTGCTTTCTTTCGCTTGGCCCAAAAGACGTATCGCGCGTTTCAAGCGGACAGCCTGGATAATCCCCTGGATATTCGCAAAGAGGCTTACGATATCATCACCGGCGCGTTTCAGGAGTTTCAACAAATCGCCCGGACGGAAAATCCATCCGACGGCCGATCGGCAAGGCGCTCTCTTCGATCGATTCTTCACCTTCGAACCATCGGCGCGTTGGATGATTATTTGTTCGAACACGCTAAAAACGTTTCCCTCTATTGTTTAACTTTGGGATACGATTATTTTCGGGAAAGCCGGCGCCAACTGGCGGATATTCATAAAGTCGCCGTGGCCGGTCTTTTCGCCGATATCGGGATGATGAAAATTCCAGCGAGCATTCGTCAAAAAAAAGAAAAATTAACGGAGCGCGAACTCGAAGTCATCCGAAAACATCCAATCATCAGCGGGCAATTCACGGAGTCTTTGTTTCGTCAAAAGAATTTTGTTACGCCAAGAATCGTCCGGCAGCATCATGAACGCTGCGATGGAAGCGGATATCCGAAAAAACTGCGCGGGGATGAATTGGAACCGTACTCTTTCATCGTGAGCGTCGCCGACTCGTACGCCAGCATGATTTCGAAGCGAAATTTTCGCCCGCCTATGAATCCCATCGAAGCAATTTGGGAATTAAACGATCAAGCCGGCCGCAGTTATGATGAAAAAACGGTGCGCTGCCTCAATTTTCGTGCGGCGCCTTATGCGGTTGGATCGGTTGCTCGTTTCGCCGGAAGTCGTTTGGTGCAAGTCGTCGATCTTGACAATATCCCCCTTCATCTTGAAGACGTCCGCATCGTCAAAAAAAAAGGGAAGGAAAATCCCTACAATAGTCCCAAATCAATCCGCGTATTTGCCGTCGACAAACTGATTCACCGGTTGAAAGTCGTCTCGATTCGAGGCCACTTGGATAAAATGGGATCTCTATTGGATCAATATGATTTGTTGGTGCTTTACGATTATGCAACAAAAGAAATGCTGGGTAATAAAAAACTAGATTGAATCTTCTGCTTCCTTCCGATCTGTCGCACAGCTGAATTCTTCGATCTCAGGAACCTCGGCGGCGGGAACCGGCGATCCTTCGGCTCCCAGATGTTTTTGCGCCAAGAGAAGCAAACCCGCACCTCCCAATAAACCCAAGCCAAAAATCCACTGCCCCGCGCTGAAGGTTTCTCCATAGATGAAATAAGAACCGATCGTCGTGATAAAGGGTAAGGATAGTTGACAGCCGGCGCTGATCGATGCGCCGAGATGCTCGATGGCGTAGTAAAAAGTAACATGAGCAAAGGCTATGCCCACCAAGGCGGAAATGACAAGAACGGCGAGCCGGTGCGGCTTCATGAGGGTTAAGTCGCTCGTTTTCCCAAAGAGAAGCATGATGATAATCAAACCGGCCGCCGTATAAATGCAAATGATGGGAAACGATACCCAGGGTTTGACTCCCCGCATGTAGTAGCGCACCGATACGCCGTACATCCCCAAAAAGACGGCGTTGCCCAGAATGAGCAGGATGCCGGTCCAGGATTCTTTCGATTGGAACGTCCCGCGCATTACATTGAGTCCGACGAAGCCAATTAACAACAACAGCATGCCCCCCCAGAAATAGGGGGATCGCACAAGCGCCAGTTCATCGGGGAAAAGAGCAAAGGAAGCCAGGATGGTGAAGATCAGCGATAGACGGCTGAGAAACATCACCAGCCCCGGCTCTAAAAAGTAGACGGTCCACGCCCAAAAAGTTTGAGCGATAATGTTGATCAGCGAAGGGATGACGGCGTAATAAAAGAGTCGGCGAGGCACTTTTCCGCGGCGCATCGAAATGATCAAAGGCAGCAGCCACATCCCCGCCGCGACGCCGTAGCGCGAGCCGTTGGCCGTCCAGCCGTCCAATTCGTGAATGAACGAACGCAAGAACAGAGGAACCGTCGCCCACAGCAAAATGGAAGCGGCTAACGAGATGGTTGCAGGCGCATGAAATGAAGATCGAGTTGTTATTCGCATTGTCTTTATCTATAGCGATTTGGGAAGAATCTAATTAAGATTGTAACTGTTGATTGTAACCGAGATAATCGGTGAGTCTCCGCCTGCATGACGAGATCATTAAAAATAAGGGAAAATCATATCGTGAGCGATGAAATTAAATGCCTGCATCTCGCCGACCTTCATTTCGGCGTGGAAATCTATGGAACGACCAATTCGCAAACCGGACTCAATACGCGGCTTGAAGATTTTTCCCGCAGTTTGGAACAAATCATCGATCATGCGCTGCAAGAAGAAATTGATTTATGCGTGTTCGCCGGCGACGCCTACAGGCGCCATACGCCCTCGCCCACGCAGCAGCGCGAGTTGGTCAAACATTTCTGCCGCCTGGCCGACGAAGGCGTTCCCACGGTCATGATTTCAGGGAATCATGACATCCCCGTCATGCATGGAAAAGCATCCTCCATCGATATTTTTCGATCGCTGCGGCCGGGTCTGTTTCATGTCTATGTCAACCAACCGACCTGGGGCGAGAACAAGCCTCCGATCATCGAAACCAAACGCGGCCCGATTGCGGTCTGCTGCCTGCCTTATATCAGCCCCAGTTTTTTGCGCAGCATCGAAAGTTTCAGGAATCTCGGGCGAGAAGATTTTCTGGATCAATGCGAAGGATTCATCAACACGGTCGTCGAAACGATGCCGGAATCGCTTCCCGACGACATCCCCCGCATGCTGGTCGCTCACCTGACGGTGGAAAGAGCGAAATTGGGAGGCTACCGCGGTTCGATGCTCATGACCGACGACATCCAGATCACGCCCGCCAATCTCGCCAACGCGGGGTACGATTATGTCGCGCTCGGGCATATTCATCATTTTCAAAATTTATCGCCCCACGAGGATGCGCCGGTTGTATATAGCGGCAGCATCGACCGCGTCGATTTCGGCGAACGCGACGAGGAGAAAGGATGCGTCATCGCCCGCATTCGCCGGGGAGGGGCCGAGGTGGAGTTTACGCCGATCCGGGTGCGCCCTTTCATTGAAATTTCCGTAGAAACAGAGCCAGGCGCCGATATTACTGAAGCGATCGTGGAAGAGATTGAAGCCGAAGAGATCGAAGACGCCGTCGTCCGCGTCAGATTCAAGGCGGATGATAAAGAGATTCAACACATCGATATGAAGCGGATTCACGAGGCGCTCAAGCCGGCCTATCACAAAGCCGGCTTTATCCGCATTCCCCGCGAGACATCCGTCAGGCGCCGCAGCCTGTCGCTTTCATCCGATATCGCTCTATCTGACGCCATGTCCGCATACCTGCGCGAGCATGAAGAATGGAAGGAAGACGGAGACGATCTGCTCAAAAGAGCCAAAGAGATTGAAAAGACGGTTCAGTCGGCCCTGGAAAATGAATAAAAAGATCGAAAGAGCATCAGCGGAAATGCGATAGTTTTTTCTAATTCGCTGAAGTTGCTTGAGATTCTCCGCAAATATTGGTAAAACGATGGAGAGGAATTTCAATGGGTAAGGAACATCATTCCCAATCCAACCATATTTTAAGAAGGAGTCTCTCATGAAATACAAAACAGTGGCATGGGGAGTCGTGATTGCGTCGTTGATGTGCATCGGGATGTCTCTCAATGCGGCGGAAACAGAAGAAGCCGGCAGGGGCTCATGGACGCCTTTGTTCGATGGAAAAACGCTGGACGGCTGGGAGCAGATAAACGGAACCGCCAAATATGTGGTTGAAGACGGCGCCATCAAAGGAACCACCGTTGAAGGCAGCCCCAATTCGTTTTTGTGCACAAAGAAGCACTATTCCGATTTCGTGCTGGAATTTGAGGTTCTGGTCGACGATAGGCTTAATTCCGGCGTGCAAATTCGCAGCAACAGCTTCTCCGATTTCAAAGACGGACGCGTACACGGCTACCAGGCGGAAATCGCCGTCAATGGAAACGCGGGATTGATCTACGATGAGGCCCGTCGCGCTCAATGGGTCGATATGGAGAATTGCGAACAAACCGACGAAGCCAAAGCCGCCTTCAAAAAAGGCGAATGGAACAAATTTATCATCCTATGCGTCGGCGATAATATTTTCACTTGGATCAACGGCGTTAACATCGCTCATATTTCAGACTCGATGACGAAATCGGGATTCATTGGATTACAGGTTCACGCGTTTCGCGGCGAAACGCCGGCTTGGGTCAAATGGCGCAATATCAGGATTCGAGAATTATAATCCTGACAAATTCGTTAAAGTATCTTGATGTAAGTTGAATAATGATAGATGGTGAGAGGGGCGGCGTCTATGCGTCGGCCCCTCGTTGTTTTTATCCTTATTTCTCATCTTCATCTTCATCCTGCTCGCCTTCCACCTGAAAGAGAGCCTTGGTGAATGCGTCCGGATCGAAGGGCTCTAAATCTTCAATGCTTTCGCCCACGCCGATAAATTTTACCGGAAGATTCAGTTCTTTATGGACCGCAAGCACGACGCCGCCCCGGGCGGTTCCGTCTAGTTTTGTGAGAATTAATCCGGTTACGCCGCATGACTGCAAGAACTGGCGCGCCTGGCTCAACGCATTTTGCCCGGTTGAAGCGTCCAACACTAATAAGATTTCATGCGGCGCCCCTTCAAATTCACGACCGATCACCCGAGACATTTTCGACAGTTCTTGCATCAAGTTGGACTTAGTGTGCAATCGTCCGGCCGTATCGATGATAATGACGTCGGGAGGATCGATTTTGGCTTTTTCCATAGCGTTGAAGACGACCGACGAGGGATCCGAGCCTTCTTTTCCCAAGACGATGGGGACGTCCGCCCTCTTCGACCAAATATCCAATTGATCAATGGCCGCGGCGCGAAACGTATCCGCCGCCGTCAAAAGAATCTTGCGGCCTTCGCCTTTCAAACGATGCGCCAATTTTCCAATGGCCGTGGTTTTACCGACGCCGTTGACGCCGATAATCAAATAGATGCTCGGCCCTTCGGGCGCCGTCTTCAGCGTCCGGTCGCCTTGCTCCAACATTTCGCGCATCAACGAACGCAAAGTATCCGTCAGCCATTTAGAATCTTCCGAGCCTCTTTTCTTTTCCCGGCGAATGCGCTCCCGCAATTCTTCAATCAATTCCGTGGTCGTATGAACGCCCACATCGGCGGAAATGAGAATCTCTTCCAGCTCTTCCAGCAGTTCGTCGTCGATCCGCCCGCGCAGCCGGAACAGGTTCAACGCTTTTTGCGCAATGGATTCGCGTGTGGCTTTCAGCCGATCGCGCAATTTGGCGAACAATCCCTTGGGCGCCGAGTCCTGCTTCTCCACGCCGGCGGTCTGAGCTTCCTGAACCGACTGAACTCCATCCTGCTTCTTTTTCCAAAACATATCTGAAAAATCCTCTTATAAACCATTTAACTATAGCTTTTCCGCTATAGTTAATACATCATAGCGGGATGAATAGAGTGGGAAAGACATACAGGAAAGGATCAAGAGTAAATTTCATGGATAAGAAATTATATAAATGGTTTTATGATAACATTCATAGTAAATATTATGATTTCATGATCCAGTTGTTTTCTTTGCCATTCGGAGGAGAGAAGATTTTCCGGACTACGCTTCTGAAACCCATTCAATTTCGATCCAACGAGAAAATTCTTGATATGTGCTGCGGAACGGGAGGCGCAACCCTGTTCATTTCACAAAAAGCGAACCGTTCCGCTGGCATAATTGGGATTGATCTATCAAGAGGGCAATTGAAGCGCGCGCTAAACAAGAATTATGGATGTCCTACTTTTTTCGCTGAATGCGATGCTTCTTGTTTAAGTATTTTAAATTGCATGTTCGATAAAGTCTTTATTACCCATGCCATCCATGAAATGCCCCGGAGCGAACGCTTGCAAACGTTGAAGGAAGCAAAACGAGTTTTGAAATCCAATGGCGAACTCATTATTCTTGAACTGGATAATCCACCGAACTTTTTTTTGCGAATCTTGATTGGCTTTCTGTTTTTGTATTGGCTTCCGGGGAATTTCGAGACCGTTACTCGAAGAGATTTAATGAAGCATGGCTTGATAAACGAAATGGCGGAATGTGGATTCGCTCATGTAAGAAAATTTCCCTCTTACAAGGGAATCTTACAAACCGCTGTCGGAATTAAGAATACGTAAATATGACCGCCGAAGAACTGATATCAAATTGGATTTCGGGTTAGCCGGCGCGAAATCCAATAGACAGGCAAACCGATGATGACGATCCCGAATCCAATCCACGAACCGTATGGCGTAATGCTGTTGCCATAATTGAAACTGCTGTAAAGAAGCATGCCGCAGGTGGCGAGATACATCAGGGGGATGAAAGGATAGAAGGGAACTCGAAACGGCCGCTCGACGTCCGGTTCGCGCCGCCGCAGGATGATCAATGTTACGCCGACCATCGCCATAAAAAGCCAATGCGCCGCCGATGTATAAATGACTAACTGAGCGAAGGTGCTCGTCAACAGCAGAATGCACGAAATCACGCCTTGAACGACCAGCGCAGTCGTCGGAACGGCGGAGCGAGAATCCCATTGTCCCATGAAGCGAAAGAGAGCGTGATCTCGACCGAAGGCGTGGTAGATTCGACCGCCGACCAGCACCATGCCGTTCACCGATCCCAAGGCGCAGATGATGACGACGGCCGCCATCAATCGTCCTCCCATCGGCCCCAATCCCATTTCCATGACCTTGGCCATGATTCCGCTCGATTCGGCCATGCCTTTCGGGCCGAGCGAGTACAAAAGGGCGGCGTTGACCAGGCAGTAAATCAGAGTGACGACGGACAGGCCGATCAGCAGCGCCCGCAAAACATTTTTGCCGGGATTCTTGATGTCCGCCGCCACAAATGCGCAGTCGCTCCACCCGCCAAACGCCAACTGGACGAAAATCAATGAAAGAAAGAACGCTCCGAAAGTAAAACTGGCGGGCTCTGCCGGTTGAACGCTCTGCGGAGTCTGCGGAGAAACAAAAAACGCGACGAGTATGATGCCGGAGAGGCCCAACACCTGCGCGGCCGATAGGCCGTTCTGCGTCCATTTTCCCTGCTTCAACCCCAGACAGTTAATCGCTGTAAATCCGACGACGGCTGCCAGCGCGTACACTGTTTTCGCGTAGGGAAAAGCATAGAGTTGCTCGCCGTAAATTCCGGCGATGGACGCCATCATGGCGATGTTGCCGCTGTGAATCACCCAAATGCGCCCCCAGGCGTAGAGAAATCCCGCCCAGGATCCGTAGGTATGATGCAGAAAAAAATAGTCTCCCCCCTCGCGCGGATAGGCGGAGGCCAATTCCGCATAGCAAAGCGCGCCTAAGAAGGACAATATTCCTCCCATCATCCATACCAGCATGATCCATTTTCCCGAACCGAGAAGTCCGGCGATGTCGGAGGGAGTTTGATAAATGGCGCTGCCGATAATAATGCCGACAATAATGCAGACCACGTCAAAGAGCCCCAGCGAACGTTTAATCAGAGGCGTCGAATTATCATTCGGATGATTCATGCTTTTGGATGCATCCTTTTTACGAATTTTTTTTATAATTCGGGTTTTATTCGGATTGCATGTTTCAAATTGCATAAAATGGAAAACAAATATTGACGCATTATTCCCAACGATTGCCAATCGATCGCTGAGAAATAATCTTCGATTGCGCCCAATCTACAATTTCGCGCGCCGTCGGCGGAAATATCAACAGATGGGGAATATCCTCGATCGGATGCCATTGGGCGTCGCGCAGCACGGCGTCGGGATTGACGGTCATCTCTCCGCCGACAATCTCTCCCTCAAAATAATAATTGATCACATGGCGATGTTGATCGGGGGGGATGGTTTCAGAAATAAACAGCAAATCGCCGATGCGAACATCCAGGCTGCATTCCTCCATGAGCTCCCTCTGAGCGGCTTCGCTCAAAGTCTCGCCGTATTCCACGCCGCCCCCCGGGATCAGCCAATAGGTTCTGCCGTATTTTTCATGTTGAACAAGCAGGATTTTCCCATCCTGTTCGATGATGACGGCGACGCGATTGCGAATGTATCTTTTATCTTTCCGTTCGGCCATTTTAATCCGTTGATATTTCTAATTCGACATAATGTCGAGAAATTCCCTTATCCGAAAGAGCGGCGGCGCCTTTCGTCTTTTATGTGCGTGGCGATTGACGATTAACTTTTTAATTGATATCCAGCCGGCGGCGGCGGAGATTGCTCGGCGTCGACGTCAATTTTGCAGGGCATGCTTTTTTTGCGGAATAAATAATGCGCAAAGGGCTTCATCATCGCCAGTTTCGTTTTGTATAGATAATAAGACATCGACGGTTCGACGAGATATTCGGCGTCGGTCGGCTGTACGACAAGGCTTACTTCAATATTCGGGGTCAATCCGATGGGGATGCCGTACTGCATGCACGATTCGTAGACCTGTCGGAAAACGCGGATCATATCTTCATAGGATGGCGACGGCCATTCTTCCATGATCGCCCCTTTGACCGGACGGAAAATACAGACTGTGGGAAACGCGCCGACGCTGCAAATGTAATCGATGGCTTTCAGCGTATCTTCGATCGGCTCGATCCCTGCGATGATTTCGCCGGAAATGCGCCCTTTCCCAAGCAGTTTGCTGGTGTATTCCATCGCCCGGAAAAAAGTTTCTTGGCCGATGTGCTTGGTTTTGCCGGGCAGATAGCGTTGAAAATATTCTTTGTTATGAAGTTCGTAACAGAACGAAAAATGATCGGCGCCGCATTCCGCCAGCCAGTCGTATTTCCATAGCTCCTTTTGGGGGATGGCCTGCACGCCGACCAAATTGCCAACTTGCTCTTTGATCGCTTTCACGAATGGCGCGCATATTTCCAGCCCCTTGCCCGACTGGTAGCCGGTATTGAAATGCGTAAACGTTACGCCTGATTCTTCTTTGGCGACTTGAGCCACTTCGACTACTTCATCGACCGTTTTTTCGGATTTATCGCCGCCCGGGCTTCCTACGTTCAGACCGGTAATGCAGAACTGGCAGTTTTCTCGAGGATCGGAATTCCAAAAGGCGCAGGCTTTCCCTAGATAGATCCCCAGATAGGTTCCCTGAAGAACGCCGATTTCCCGCATAATCACGCCGGAGGATGTCTTGCGGGCATACCATTCCGGCGCCGGCGGCAAAGAGACGGGGTATTTCTCTTGATCCTGAGTATGCGCAACAACATATCGGCCGTCTTCAAAGCGCAATTCATAGGGGCTGTAAGCAGCAAAACCCTCTTTTACAGGAGCGTTGAGCCAGATTTCCCGCTTTTTACCGGGCAGCAAAAGTTCGAGTCCGCTGCCCAGGCCTGCGCGGGCGCGCGCAAAGGTTCGCGCATCTTTCTCGAGATTGCACGATTCGTGAATGCGTATTCCTTTACAGAAGAGATCGATTTCCAATTCCGCCGGATTCAGGCGGCGTCCGTGGGATGCGTATTGATAATCTTTTGAATCAATCAAGGCCGTATTCTCCTAACTACATGATTTCACATGCAACTCCAGTTTATCATGCATTCAATTAATGCTATAGAACCGCGATACGCTCTGGAAAAGGCTTTCTTCGTCTCACCTCGAAGAGCATTTGCAACTAAAATGCCGGATAGCGTCACATCTCCGTGCAATGAATCATCCAATAAGGAGTAAATGTAATGGTTGAATTACGACGAAATCCACAGTTAGACTCGTGGGTTATGGTTAGCGCCCAGCGGCAGCATCGCCCGCAAATGCCCAAAGATTGGTGCCCTTTCTGCCCCGGCTCCGGCAAAGTGCCCGATGATTACGACGTTTATCTGTATCCCAACGATTTTCCCCATTTATTAGCCGCCCCCCCCGAACCCGAGTATCCCGGCGATTCGTTCTATCAAACAGAGAAGGCGTTCGGGCATTGCGACGTGGTGTTGTATTCGCCCAATCACACCGGCTCGATCAAGGAACTTTCTGAAGGTCGCCTCATGAAATTGTTCGCCTTGTGGCGAGACCGCACCGAAGAGATGAAAACCAAAGATTACGTCAAATATTGTTACATCTTTGAAAACAAAGGCGACGTGATCGGGGTTACCATGCCCCATCCGCACGGGCAGATCTATTCCTATCCCTTCATCCCCATGCGAGTCGCTCGCGAGTTGGAATGCGCTAAAACTCATTTCGATAAAAATCAAAGAAATCTTTATGAGGATATTGTTCAAAAGGAGCTTCGCGAAAAAACGCGATTGATTTTTGAATCGGAATCTTTCATTCTCTGCTCGCCGTTTGCGGGCGACTATCCCTATGAAACCCACTTGTTCTGCAAAAAACAGAGACTTCATCTGGCCGATTTAAGCGAAAAAGAAGCCCTCGACTTGATGCGAAGCATCGTCAAGACCGTCAAGATGTATGACGCCCTGTTTGGATTTCAACTGCCTTTCATGATGGCTTTCCATCAAGCTCCGGTCGACGGCGGCGAATATTCTTTCTATCGCTATCATGTCGAGTTCTATCCTCTGCACCGCGCCTCCAACAATCTGAAATACAACGCGGGCAGCGAAACCGGCGCATGGGCTTCCACCAATCCCTCCGCGCCGGAAGACAAAGCGGCGGAATTGCGCGAGGTCTTGAAAACCGTGGAGGAAGTTTAGTTCATTCATGAGACGTTGGGGCGGCTGCATACTACTTTTTTTATTCATTTTCCAGTCCTTTTTTGTCCAGGCGGAGACGTGGCATCCTTTTCCCATGGCTTGGGATCAAGCCCCGATCCGCCTTTCCTTCCTGCTCGATCCCCCCGCCGGCAAACACGGCTTTCTCGGCGTCGAGGGGGATCGATTCGTTTTTGAAGACGGCGTAGAAATTCGATTCTGGGGAGCGACGCTGACCGGTTCGGGCTGCTTCCCTTCGCAGGATATCGCTCCGATGGTCGCCGAGAGGTTATCCCAGTTCGGCGTCAACCTCGTTCGCTTCCATCAAATGGACGCCGAATGGGCGACGCCGAATCTATTCTCCATGGATCCCGACGCCCGTGAATATTTGAATCCCGAAGCCTTGGATCGCTTGGATTTTTTTCTTTACCAGTTGGAAGGCCGGGGAATCTATGCCTGGATGGACGGTCTTTCCGCGCGCCGCCTTCGGGAATTCGACGGCATTGCATCCTGGAAATATCTTCCTCCCGGCCTGAAAGGCTACATCTTTTTCGACGCGGGTCTGCAGGATGTCCATCAGGAATTTTTGCAGGCGTTCTGGAGCCATCGCAACCGCTATACCGGCCGGCAGTATCGCGATACGCCCGCCATTGTCATGACGGAATTGTTTCACGACAACCATTTGCTTTTGGATCGTCCCCGCATTCAACCTTTTTCGACCGATTTCGCGGATCAATGGAAAGAGCATCTGCGCAGCCAGGGCGCCGAGGACGATCTGGAATTTGATTGGGAATCGCCTACGCTGGAAATGCGGCGGTTCGCTTCCCAATTGATGGGCGCCGCGTCGGCCGATTTTTTTCATTCATTGCGCGCATTCAGCGTCAAATCGCCGGTTACGTCGTCAAACGCCGTTCTTTCCCTTTTTGACCTCCCTTTGGCTTCTCTCCTGGATTTCACTCATGCGGAAGGCCTCTGGAATGCGCCGGGATTGCAGACTGAATTATTCAGCAATCGAAGAATGACCGACGTCGATTTGCGCCAGTCCGATAACCTATTCTCGAATTTGGCCTTCAGTCGAGTTGAAAAAAAGCCGTTCGTAGTCTCCAAATGGGGCGAACCCTGGCCCTGCGACTACCGGGCGGAAATGCCGCTGTGGATGGCCGCCATGGCGCGTTTCCAGAATTGGCGGGGCGCGATATCCTCAACCTGCCATTCGTTTTACGATCCGGATCTCGATTCCATCGCCGCGCCTTTGGAGTCATTCAACGATCCCTGCGTTTTCGGATTGATGCCCGCCGCCGCCTTGTTATTCCACCGCGGGGGAATGCAGGAAAACCGGCAAAAAGCCACGATGGCCGTCCCGGATTTTCTTTTTGAACAGGATGATCCCATCGCGCCGTCCGCCTGTCGGACAACCCGGCTGGTCGACGATAGAGCCGTCTATGTTAAACTGAAAAGCCGCGCGTCGGGCAAGAATATTTTTCTGCCGACCGAACCGCTTGATTTGGATTCGTATGAAAGTCGAGATAATAGCGCCTGGCATCGGCGCGATGCAAAGCGAGGGCTTGTCTTTATCGACGATTCTCAAACGCAGGCGATGATCGGCAGGATCAAACTGGCGCAGTTCGGTGAATTGAACTATCTGGATGTAGAGAGCGGCGAAGATTTCGCCGTCGTCAGCCTGAACAGTTTAGACGGCCGGCCGATCCCGCAGTCGCGTGATTTATGGGCGACCGTCGCATCCCAGGCGCGCAACCAGGGATTCCAAGCCCGGCAGATCGACGAAGAAACATATCGGATTGAAGACAGGGGCCGCGCGCCCGTTCTGATCCGCGAAACGCCGGTTCGACTATTTGTTAAGACGAACCATGAAGAGTGGACTGTTTCGGTTGTAGACGGCGGCGGGGAGGCCGGGGAGAATCTTCCGTATCAGATTGAAGAGGGGCGTCTCTCCTTCCGCGCCGGGGTTCACGGAACGATCTATTATCGGTTATCATGTCGTGCGCGAGACGAATGATGGAAGCGTGATCGATATCGTGATTCGCGGATGGATTGCACGCCACTGCATATAAAAGTCGTAAGGAAAAATCCCCAAATGGATGAAATCAAACGTTGTTTAGTCACGGGCGGCGCCGGCTTCATCGGTTCTCATATTGTCGATCAATTGCTGGGCGCGGGGCATCATGTCACCGTCGTGGACGATTTAAGTTCAGGGAAAAAAGAAAACCTGCCGGAAAATGCAGTCTTGTATGAACAGGATATCTGTCACGATTTAAATGAGATTTTTGAAAAAGAGCGGCCTCAAGTCGTTTTTCATGAAGCCGCCCAGGTCAGCGTTTCCGTGTCGGTTCGCGAGCCGGAATTGGATGCGCAGCTCAATATTATGGGCTCTATCAATGTACTCGAGCATTGCCGCCGGCACGGCGTGCAAAAAGTGATTTACGCCGCATCCGGCGCCGCCTACGGGGAACCTGAATCGCTTCCTCTGCGCGAAGACGGCCCTGCGCATCCTATTTCCCCCTATGGCATCAGTAAATTTACCGTCGAACAATATCTGTACGGCTACCAGCGTCAGTTTGGCATTCAATTCGCCGCGCTTCGCTACGCCAACGTATACGGGCCGCGTCAGGATCCCCATGGCGAGGCGGGCGTCATGGCGATCTTCTGCGAGAGAATGTTAAAAAACGAACAATGCGTCATTTTTGGCGACGGTGAACAGACCCGCGATTTTGTCTATGTTGAAGACGTCGCCCGCGCTAACTTGGCGGTTATGAACGCTTCCATCGATGCGTCTGTCCATCCCATTTTTAATGTGAGCACTCAGGTTCAAACCGATGTCAACACGATTTACGATTTAGTCGCCAAGCATACGGGTTGTTTGATGCCGAAGCAATATGCAGGTGAACGACCGGGCGATGTGCGCGATTCCTGCCTGGCGAATGAGAAAATCCGAGAACACGCCGGCTGGGCGCCTGAAATCGATCCCGATGAGGGGATTCGCCGCACGGTCGCCTATTTTCGCCAAAAAAGGCAAAAAACAGTTTAAGCGGAACTTCATCAGCTTGTGCGTCTTATCATTCTATGTCTTAATCTGAACAAGGATCTTAAAAGATAAAGACAGGAGCTCGTTTGATGATTCAGTCCAACGGTGAAAAACTCTACCAAGAGCGTTATCAAAATAATCCTACAGCGGCCAGTCAAGCCCCTGGGCGCGTAGAAATTTTGGGCAACCATACCGATTACAATGGCGGCTTCGTTTTGACTGTGGCCATCGATAAAACGATCTCCCTGCACGGCGAGGCTTGCAGCGAACCCTTCGCTGCGATCTACTCGGCCGCATTGGATGATGAAACCCGCTTTCCCCTGGATCAAATCGAAAGAGATCCACAACATATGTGGGCCAATTATGTTAAAGGCGTTCTCTTGCAGCTGCGAAAACGGGGAATCTCGTTCGGCGGTTTTCGAGCCGTGATCAGCGGCGATCTGCCCATCGGCGGCGGCGTCAGCAGTTCGGCGGCTCTGGAGGCCGCCTCGGCTCTGTTCGTCAAGGCTCTCTATCCTTACGACATGGATGTTATGAATATGGCGAAATTATGCCGCGCCGCTGAGAACGAGTTTGTTGGAATGCCTTGCGGATTATTGGATCAGTTTTCCTCGTTTTTCGGCAAGCAGGACTCTTTCCTATGCTTGGATTGCCAAACATTGGAGCATAAAAGCCTGACCTTGACCGTCGAAGCGCCCCGCCTGGTCTTGTGCGATTCGGGCGTGAAGCATGAATTGGTGGAAAGCGAATATAAAGACCGGCGAGGGCAATGCGAAGGCGCCGCTCGAACCTTGGGCGAGCATTTGGGGCGTGAAGTAAGCATGCTTCGCGATATCTCCATCCTGGAATTCATGGATCTGGAAGACGTTCTCGACGATGTCCAGCGCATTCGCGCTCGTCATGTGTTTTACGAAAACCAGCGCGTCCAACGAGGCGTCGCCGCCTTGCAATTGAACGACTTAAAGCACCTGGGCGAATTGGTGCATCAATCGCATGAAAGCTCGCGCGACTTGTTTGAAAACAGTTGTCCCGAACTGGATTTTCTTGTGGAGCAGGCGGTGCAGATCGAGGGGTGCTATGGCGCCAAACTAACGGGCGGCGGCTTCGGCGGTTGGACGGTCAACCTCGTCGAGTCGGATCAGGTCGATCCCTTTGTCGCCAAGATCACAGAATACTTTGAACAAAAATATGGCCGCGCCTGCAAAACCATGGTTTGCGCAATCGGCGACGGCGCGCGCATTCTATAATGGAAGAATTTTTTCATTTAAATCTTCGATGGTTCATCTTCGTGTTATTTGAATAATAACGTATGAATTCTGCATCAAATTGAGAATCTGATCATATGATTGTCTCTGGCGTCTATACGTAATGCTTTCTCCTCCAATATGAACGAGGACGAATAACTATGTTTATTTGGTTATGGATTGGATTTCTTGCGCTGATATTGCTTTTATTGGCGCTGGATTTGGGCGTCTTCAACCGTAAAGCGCATGCCATCGGCATTGTCGAGTCGCTTTTGTGGACGACATTTTGGGTCGTTCTGGCGCTTCTCTTCAATGTCGGAATCTACTTTCTTTACGAACATCATTCTCTCGGCGCGGGGAATTTCGGCGGCCATGAAATCGGCGGGAAGGCCGCCGCTCTGCAGTATTTCACGGCCTATCTTGTGGAGAAATCTCTCAGCCTCGACAATATTTTTGTCTTCGCTTTGATTTTTTCTTATTTTCGCATTCCGCTTAAATATCAGCATCGCGTTTTATATTGGGGGATTTTAGGCGCTTTGATTATGCGGGGGGCTATGATCGCCCTGGGATCGGTTTTGATCAGCCGATTCGATTGGATCGTTTATGTCTTCGGCGGGTTTTTGATTATAACGGCGATAAAATTGCTGATCAGCCGGCATGAAAAATTTGAGCCGGAAAAAAATCTTTTTTTCCGGTTAGCGCATAAAATCTTTCCCGTGACCGCCGACATCACCGGGACGCATTTTTTTACGCGCATCAATGGCGTGTTGACGGCCACCCCGCTGTTTTTTGTCCTGGTTTTAGTTGAAAGCTCCGATGTCTTGTTTGCGGTCGATTCGATTCCAGCGGTCTTCGCCGTAACCACGGATCCATTTCTGGTCTTTACATCCAATATCTTCGCCATACTCGGCTTGCGCTCGTTGTATTTCGCCTTGGCGGGAATTATCAACCGGTTTCGCTTTTTACGGCTGTGTCTCGTGATTCTTCTGGCCTATATCGGGGTGAAAATGATTCTTTCGCATCATTATCCCATCCCCACTGACGTTTCCTTATACATCATCGGCGGCGTCTTGATTACCGGCATCATCGCTTCCATCCTGGCGCCGCTTCCCGAAAGCGAGCAACCGGAATTTTCGTTTACAGATGATTTGGCCCAGGCAGTCGATGTTACCTGGCGGCAGGTGCGGAAAGTCGTCGTGCTTATCGTTGGATCCGCCGTGATTCTGGTCGGGGTGATCATGCTCGTCCTGCCCGGGCCGGCGTTTGTCGTCATCCCGATGGGCATCGCCATCCTCAGCATCGAGTTCAGGTGGGCGAAGCGCTTGTTCCAGAGAATCCAAGATTATTTTATAATGGCAAAAGAATTCCTCTCCTCCCGCCTTCAAAGGCGTAGGAAGCCGAAATAGTATTACCCTCCGTATGGATTCATCCCATGCCTGCAGGTTGAAGAAAGGCGTTCACCTTCTCTTTGAGAATGCTGAGATCGCCCGACTTCACCACAAAAGCATCGGCGTTCCAACTCATAAAATTATCTTGATAATGAGGATATGCGGAATGGATTATGACTGGTCTGCTGCGGTCATGTTCTAATATATGCGAGATTGTATCCAACCCGTCCATGCCAGGCATGCGAATATCGACGACCACCAGATCGGGATTTTCGCGTTTGCACAATGAAATGCCTTCAAATCCGTTTTTCGCCAAGACCACTTCATACCCTTCTTCAGTAAATTCGGTCTGGTAAAGTTGACGCAGATGAGTCTCATCTTCTATGATCAGAATCTTTTTCATCCGCTCTCTCCTGCTTTCGAGGCAGTCGTATGGTCACCTCGGCGCCTTGGTTCAAATGACTCTTGACTTCGATCGATCCTCCGTGATTTTGTATGATTCGCTGCGAAACGTGCATTCCTAAGCCCGTTCCTGCATGCTTGGTCGAAAAAAACGGTTCGAAAATCCGTGGAAGGTTCTCAGGAGATATGCCCTCCCCCGTATCGCGAACTTCGATGATGATTTCACCGTTTTTTTCGCGAGTGCCTATATATAGTTTACCCCCTTTTTCCATGGATTGAAAACTATTTTGAATAATATTAACGATTACCTGACGTATTTGGTTACGGTCAAAGGGAAATGGCTCCTGGGTGGCGAATTCTGTTTTCACTTCGATGCCGTTTTCCTTGAATTCCGTTTCGAGAAGAGAAAGCGCGCCTACGATAAGAGGCTCAATCAATTGGACTTCAAGCTGAGGCATACTGGGCCGCGCATAGTAAAGGAGCCTGTTAAGGACATCCTCCAGCCGAAACGCTTCATCCCGCACCACTTTTAAATGAGGATATTCGGGATCGTCCGGCTTCCGTTTTTTAATCAGCAAATTGACAAATCCCCCGATGGCGACCAGCGGCGTGCGAATTTCGTGCGCCACGGTAGCCGCCATTTGTCCGAGGGCGGCGAATTTGCTGGCCTCGATTAACTTTTCCTGGCTGGCTCTCAATTCAGCGTAGGCGGCTTCGGTTTCTTTCACTTTCCGGGCCAACTGTTCCATCGCGTCCGCGTGGGCGATGGCCAGGGCGGCTTGAGCGGCCAAGATTTCCAATAACTGGATATCGTCTTCTTCAATCGGACGCCGCGTAATGATGTTATCGACGACCAGAACTCCGATGGGATTATTTTCTACAAGCAGCGGTACAACGGCAAAATGATCGTTTCCCAGCTGCTTCAGAATGATCGGATCGAATTCGACTTCGCCGGTCCCGTTCTTGATCACTACCGCGCGGCGCAGATGAATGGCTTTGGTAAGAATGGAGGAAGAATCGTCAAGCGGGACGCCGATTTTCTGAGCGATTTGATTGGCTTGAATTTCTCCCTCGCCCGCATACTGCAAATAGGATTGCAGCGTATCGGCCAGGGATTTAGAGCGGGGGATCTGATCGACGCGCTCCCAGAGAATTCCGGCTTCTTCCGGCGTCGAAGGCCCGAAGGCAATGCGCCCCTCCAGGTTCTTGTTCGATTTGTCGACCAGCAGGAGAAAGGCGCGGTTGAACCGGAACACTTCATTGGCGGTGGCCGATATCAACAGCAGTCGCAGCCGTTTGTCGAGAGTTTGAGCGCTATGGAAAAGTTGGGTGATATCATGGAGATTGGCGAGTTCCTCCGTCCTTTCGGCTACCATGCGCTCCAAATTATCGGAATAATCAACCAACTGTTTTTCGATTTTCTTGCGTTCAGTTATGTCTCGCTGGACGCAAATGAAGCCCACGACCTGTTTCTCTTCCGTTAAAATGGGCGTCATTCGCATTTCGACGTTGTACGAAGTGTGATCGCTCCGAATCCATTTCATCTCTCCCGACCAGGACCGGGCGTTCTGGATGCATCGCCAAAGATCCTCGCGAAGCGAAGGCGAATCGTTTTCACTCCAAAAATATTGAATTTTTTGTCCAAGTATCTGCTCGCGCGGCAGATTGACCTGATGTTCGAATGCGGGATTGGTGAAAAAAATCAGTCCATTGCCGTCAAAAATGAAAATGGCGTCGCCGGCGGCGTGAATCGCGGTTTTGAAGCTTTGCAGTTCTTGCTCCAGCAATAAAATCTCACTATGGTCTTCCACAAAGAGGCAATAGTTATTCTGGAGTCGTGAAACCGTGATGCGTACATGGATGTCATTCGCGAATGGCGATTGAAATGTGAAGGGAAGGGAGGCCTTTAAGGACGATTTTAAGTAAGATGACAATAAATTCCGATCATGATTGTTTTTGCATAATTCTTCGATCGAAATCCCCTGCAGGTCTTCCCGGTGCAATAATATCTGCGATGCGCGAGGGTTGTTGTAGACAACATGAAAATTTTCATCGAGAATAACGATTCCGACCGGCGTATTTGTTATGATGGATTCCAGGTCGGCTTGCAGGGAAAGCCCGGTTGTTCTCGGCTCGGAACAGGGTTGGCGGCTGTTTAAATCATCGGGCATGATCGATTCCCGAAAATCTTTATTGGCTGTTGCTGTTCTTTATTATATCTTTAACGTCTTTTAGCGCCAAATGATTTATAAAATGCCGAGTTTGTTTTTATCCGGTCGCTGAAACGGCGGTTGGAAGGATTTTAGTTCGAGAATTTTTGCCGGTTTTAATAGCATTTTTCAATGTTTAAAATATCGAAATAGAAAGGAAAATAATGACGAACGAGTATGGATTTCCTCAACCGCCCGAACCGCCCCATAACAACGATATGACCAGCAGTCTGGTCAAAGAAATCAGTTATCCTCTCTATCAATCTAAAATCTGGCTGCGAATCATCGGAATCATCTCCATTCTATCCGGAATCATCAGCATCTTTACCATTATCGGCATTCTATTTTGCTGGATTCCCATCTGGCTGGGCGTGCTTCTTTATCAGTCGGCCACGTCGATTGAAATCGCACAGTTGAGTGGAAGTAAAGAAAAGTTTACCGATTCGCTGGATAAATTGCGTTTATATTTTCTCATCATGGGGATTATGACGCTGCTGGGCGTCATTGTATCGATATTCGCGCTGGGATTTGGAATGCTGGGCGTAATCTTCGGCGTCTAGCAAGATCGATCGAAAAGGCGTCTTCATTATGATGAAAGCATCTCGCGCTGAACATTCTTGTTATCTCCAGCCTTCTTCAATGTTGCTCATGCTTATAGTAACAGGCTGGGTCGGCGTTCTGACTCTAGCGGGCGTCGCCTGGCCGCCTTACACGGCTGTTGCGGCGGCGCTTATCATTCCCTGCGCCGCTCTCTTTATCGGGCGGCCGGATTGGGCCTTCGCTCTTTTTTTCGCGATCGAAACGATGTTTTCCGAAGACGTCCTTTTGGTAACCGAACAACTGGAGCAAACCATATACCGGATCCCGTTGCCTTATATGGGTCTCAATGGCTTCGAATTGATCCTGTTGATTCTCGTCCTGGCAACCCTTCTTCAGCGGCGGGGAGTCATTCGGAGGACGGCTCTGGATTCCAGCCTTTTTCTGTTTGGCGCCGCGTGCCTTCTTGGATACCTCTCCTGTATACTCTTTTATCATGATCCGGCCCGTCTTTTCGAGCCGCGCCGTCTTCTGCATTTTTTCATCGCCTATTTTCTGACGGTTAACTTGATCCGTACGAAATCGTCGCTTCGCGTTTTTTTAACTCTTTTTTTTCTCGCGGTCTGCCTCAAAGCTCTCCAAGGCGTTTATCTGTATACGGCGGGATCGGGCTTGCTTATCAAATGGAAAATTCGGGCGATTTTTACCGGCTGGGCCGATTCGCTCTGCTTTGTGACCTTCCTCTTGATGTTCGGCGCTTTTTGGATCGAAAAAATTCATTTTCCCGGCAAACGCTTTTTTTCTCTGATGGTTCCCGTCGTCGCTTTTTCGTTCCTTTTTTCATACAAACGAGCTTACTATGTGGCCATCGCGGCAGGGATCGCCGCTCTGTTTTGGGTGCAGGGCGGAAAATCGCGCTTTCGAATGATCCAGCTTGTTTTCATCGGCGTTTTGGTTTTTATTCTGTTGATTTCCATTACCGGTCAGTGGCAGGCGATCGGCATGCGCGTTGAGTCCATTCTTAATCCCACGAAAGAAAGCAGCGCCAATTATCGACTGGTGGAATGGCGAAACGCCATGATCAGCATACGCCACAATCCTCTGTTGGGCATCGGCCTGGGAGGAGTCATGCCCATGGAAATCTGGTTGTCGCGCACTAATTTATTGGGCGTGCACAACACATTTCTCTGGGCGGCCGTGAAAATGGGAGTTTTGGGCTTTTTCTCGTTATGTCTTATTCATGCGGTTTTCTTGCAGCATCTTTTCCGGCAAAACAAGATCTTGCAGGATCCTTTTTTGAGAACGGTTTCCCGGGGCGCCGCCTGCGTTTTCATCGCCTTTACGGCCGCAGAAATGTTTGCTCCCATGTTTGCTCAAATGAGAACCGCGGCATGGTTCGGCATTATTTTGGGAATTGGCATGCTTTTGAAAGAAATGGATGAATTCGAACTGGAATCCCAGAACACCGGCGCGAGAGGGAAGAATTCTTAATCCAATCAAGTAATGAATCGCCGCACCAAAAAAACGGGCGACAATTACACTTTGTTTATTTTACTACACTTTGTCCATTTTACCGTAGACTATATGACCTTTATCCCAGATGCAGACGAAATTGCGCTGCTCCAAATCTTTTTTATCCTGCGCAATGACGCCGGCCGGCGTCATTCCATCCTTGCGATTCTTGATGCGCGGTTCATCGTCGGGAAACACTTCGCGCCACACTTCATATTCAGAATCATGGCGAGAAACGGCAAACGTTAATTTCTGCTCGATAAATTGCCGCACAACGCTGCGGATATCCTTCTTGGGGAGGCGTTTGGTGACTTGGACTTTTATTTTATCGTCATATTCATTTCGCGGCTTCACAACCCTCCCCCCTTTCTATTCGGGAATGGGATGTGCTGAACGTCGAATGAAATAGTAACAACTCGCTTCGATATTAAAAGATATTGCATCCTTTGATCGATAATTCATTTACATCATATAGATTACGACTTTTTTTTGAAATATACAAGAATAATTTTTGTTTTTTATTTTTGTCTAAACAAAAATCTTCATGCAAAACTCGTAAAGTGAGTTCATAGATAAAATGGTATAAACTTAATAAAATAAAATGTTTGATAGGTCGAAGAAAAGGGCGGCGTCTGGAGAGGCTACTCTTTGGCGACTTGATCGAGAACTTCTTTGGCTACAAAAATGGGCGAATTAGAGCGAACGGCCAACGCTATGGCGTCGCTTGGGCGGGAATCGACGTCGACCGGGCCGTTCGGCGTAGTGAAATGGATTCTTGCATAAAAAGTGGATTCACGCAGATCGTTAACTACAATGCGGTCGATCGTCGCATTCAGCGAACGGATGACATTGACGGTGAGATCGTGCGTTAAGGGGCGCTGTATATGGATGTCATTCAAAGCGAGATGAATGGATTGGGCTTCATAATACCCGATCATGATGGGCATCATGCGGCTGCCGCCTTTTTCTTTGAGAATGATGATTTGATCGGCGCCGGTTTCATCCAAGCGCAATTCAAAAAAATCCATTTCAATTTCTATCATGAAGAATCACTCCCTCTTACGTTTCTTCTCTTTCATGGAGCGTAGAACTATTCTCGCAAAATTCTATGATTCCCGTTCATTGAATGTCTCCATAGGAAGACTGTCTATGGAGACGCCCAGATCCTCCAGCATTTTGGCTAGTTCAAACGTGGGCAGACCGATAACGTTATGGTAAGATCCTTTTAATTCTCGAACCAGATCTTTACCTTTGCCCTGAATCGCATACGCCCCGGCCTTGTCCATCGGTTCGCCGGTCTGAACGTAGCGAGTTATTTCTTCCTCGGTTAAATCTTTGAAGCGTACTTTCGAACAGACGGCTTTTAATGCCTGGGCGCCGCTCTTTTTATGGTAAAGACAAATCCCCGTCCACACTTCATGCCATTGACCGGAAAGACGACTCAACATGACGATCGCTTCGTTGGGCGAGGACGGCTTTCCCAAAATCATGTCGTTGACGGCCACCACCGTATCCGCGCCGATGACTAAATGATCCGGATACGAATCCGCCGCTTCCATCGCTTTTTCCAACGCCATCCGAGTGGAATAGGCGCCGGGACGTTCATCCCGGCAGGGAATTTCGATAATCCGGCTGGCCGCCACTTTAAAAGGAATGTTCATCTTTTCCAACAACGTTTTTCGGCGCGGCGACTGGCTGGCGAGTATGATGCCCGCAAAGTTAAATGAACTCATCGGATTTTTTCTTAAAAAGGCTCGATTCGGATAATTTCTTTCGCGAATCATTATACTATGGAATAACTAAGTCCCAAGGGATTTTGTTCTTCTGCTCATGGCGGATGAATCTCGTTTTGCGGATTCTGAGAGCGTAAAGTATTTGTAATACCAAACTCTCTTTTTTTCATTCAGATCATGAGCGCCGTCATCTCATTCGCCGGCTGCGTTGGTTGACAGAACTGCGGCCGGACATGAGAATCCTGTTTGCAAATAAAAGGAATAGAACATTGTCTCTTTTCTCCTTCCTGCAAAAAAATCATGAGATCTTTTGGGGAAAATAAATTTTCGCAGGGAGATGATCGAGTGGAATCGGGATTCAAAAGATGAAGGGGGAGGTTCGAGTCTCCGGCGCCGTATAAATTGAGGGAGCGACAATCTTGAAGATAAGCATCAGTAGCGATCGATCGTATCTATTTTTTCTCGGCTTGCTGGCTACGGCGCCTCCCTTGGCGACGGATATGTACCTGCCCGCCATACCCGATATCGCTCAGTTTTGGAGCGTGAACGAAAGTCTGGTCAACCTTTCCCTGGTTCTCTGGTTTTTTAGTTTCAGCGTTTCGCTTCTTTTCTACGGTCCGCTGTCGGATCGATTCGGCCGCAAGCCCATTCTTCTTTATGGTTTGCTCCTATTCAGTCTCTCCAGTTTTCTTTGCGCCTTTTCTTCGAATATCTGGCAGCTGATTCTCTTTCGCATCCTGCAGGGAATGGGCGCTGCGTCGCCTTCGTCCATGTCGATGGCCATCTGCCGCGATCATTTTCAGGGGAAGCGCCGGCAGCAGATGTTCGCCTACATTGGAGTGGTTCTCGCTGTGATGCCCATGCTCGCTCCTTCGATCGGCAGTTTTCTGTTGTCTTTTTTCTCGTGGCGATTTATTTTTGCCGCACAAGGATTCATCGTCCTTGTTTCTTTTCTTCTGTCTATTGTCTATCAAGAAACGGCGACCCGACTCCGAACCGGGAAAATCTTGTATGTGCTCGCTCGCTACAAAGGATTAGTCAAGAATCCGGAGTATTTCTTATCGAACTCGCTCATGGGCGTCTTGACCGGCCCCTTTTACGCTTATATCGCCATTTCACCGATTATTTACATCAATATCTTTCAGCAATCCAAAAGCGCGTTCAGTCTTTTCTTTGGCTTGAACGCTCTTTTCTCGATGCTGGGGGCCTTGCTCTGCGCCCGGCTGGTTCGCCGGTATTCGTATAAACTATTGCTGCCGGTCGGCTTCGTCGGCTACATCGCCGGCAGCGTGATGATGCTTCTTTTGGGATCATTCAGCGCGTACCTGTTTTTTATCGCGATGATGACAATCTCATTCTTCCTCGGATTAAGCCGCCCCATCAGCAATCATTTGGTATTGGATCAAGTCGATGAAGACATCGGCTCCGCTTCCTCTTTTCTGGTGTTTTATCAAATGATGGTAGGGTCGATTTGCATGTTTTTTACGTCTCTGCCTTGGCCGCAGCCCATTTTGGCGTTTGGCCTTTTAGCGCTGATCACGCCTGTTTCCGTGCTGAGTCTTTGGCCGACGCTGTTACGTCGTCTCGAAAAGAAAGAGAAGCGCACTGCGGCCAATCTCGTTGAGGATCCGATTGAACAATACCCGTAAAATGAAATTCACTGAATTTCATCGGCTTCCATGATATTGAAAAAAATAAAATCACTGCTGTGAGATTAAATTTATTGATTCGGCGGGGAAGGGCTTTGTTTTTTCAGAAATCAGCCTATAATTTTCACACGATTCAGGGGTGCTAGCTCAGCTGGGAGAGCGCTACCTTCGCAAGGTAGAGGTCGTGGGTTCGATCCCCATGCACTCCACAAGAAAATCCTAACCCCTTGGCGCGCCAAGGGGTTTTCTTATGAGCGGTTCAAAAGAAATCCCCGCTATGACAGCCGAGCGTTTCGGCTTTGTTGTGTTGAGTCGTCCCGCTGTCCTTGCCTGCCGTTTTCTCCCTCGTATAATGTACGTAGACATACCTGGTGCGGTCATCGCTTTCCATGCGATGAAGAAGGGAAGCCGGTGCGATTCCGGCGCGGTCCCGCCACTGTAATCGGTCATGCCTCGCCATGCGCTATACCCACTGTCTTCACGATTCGAAGATGGGAAGGGGGCGGGGATGACGGCCGTAAGTCAGGAAACCTGCCCGCCAAGGTTTGTCACCTCTTCGGGGATTGAGAGCGTGGCATGTGTTTGATGAGGATTGTCAAACGCCCCGTCCTTTGAGAAGAGCGGGGCGTTTTTTCGTCTCCGGCCCTTCTCTATGGAAGGGCCCTCCGTTTCTTCATGCCCCGTCATCTTGTATAGGAGTGTATAAAACATGAAATGGAAAATCGGATTGGTTTTGGGATTGTATCTGGGGGCGTCGACAGGATGGACGGCCAACAAAGCCGGCGTCGTCATCCAAAATTCCACCGGCGAAGTGATTACGCGCTGCGTTGAATTTGAGGAAGAATTCGTCACTGTCGAAGATTTGCTCGCTCAATCGGGCTTCGCTATGATTACGGAGGATACGGCCTGGGGCGCTCAATTGCATTATCTGCACGATGACGGCGTTCCCTTCGGCGTAACGCATTCGCAGGGATGGTTTTGGAATTTCTTCCTGCGCGAGGATGATCAGTGGATCTCCGCGCCGGTTGGAATCTCTTCGGCAACGGCCGTTGACGGTTCGCTCTTTGGCTTCGGCTTCGGCGCCTGGGGCGAAGTAGAACTGCCGCAGCGCACTTATGCTGATGTTTGCGAAGTTACGAATCAAGCGGCTTTGGTCATCGATCACAGCAATGGGGCGCGAATTGTGCAGGTTGTGGAATTTTACGGCGAAACTATCACAGGCTTGCAGCTGCTCTTAAAATCGAATCTGGATGTCGTTTCCAAAGAAACCTTCTATGGAACAGCAGTCTGTGCTATCGACGGTGAAGGCCAGCCCGCCGATGATTGCTTCGGCGACGCTGAGGGACGCTATTGGGGATTGAATATTCTCGATTCGAATAACGCCTGGGCCGTCTCCATTGAAGGCGCCGGCGATTTGATTGTTCGCCGCCATGATGTTCATGGGTACATCTTCGGTTTGTGGGGCGTCATTCAACCTCCCATCGATCGCAGCGATATTTTCGAGATCCCCTCCGGCATCCCCTTCTGGGGTTCTTATTGGAACTAATTTTCGGATGATGACAGAATGAAATCTTTTGAGTATTTACGTTTCACTTTGAGTTCAATGGTTCGTTGTTCAAACGGCGGGCTGGGCTTCGCTTTTAGCCCAACCTGCCAGATTTTACTATTATCTTTAGTATTGCTTGCTCCTCCGATTTGCGCGGTTGAATTTGATGAGCCGTTTCTGATTTATCAGGGCGGGGAAGAGATTCAGTTCTCCTATAATACCAGCGGAGCGATGGCCGTCGATTCTAAGGGGAGGATTCATCTCGTATATTTTATCGCCGACGCCGGCGGCAGTCTCCCTGACAATCGAATTCTCTATCAAACAATCGCGGACGGGAGCGTCTCGTCTCCCGCCCGCGTCGACAGCGGGGATCAAGGCGGGGGAAGACATCCCACCCTGGCCGTCGATTCGCAGGACGCCGTTCATATCGCATGGCAGGATTATCGCCATACGACTGCGCCGGGAAATTACATCGATAATCTCGAAATCTACTATGACAAAAAGACTCCCGGAGGCTCATTTTCCATAGACGATGTTCGCATCACCAATACCAGCGCCGGCCACATGGGAGACAGCGGCTATGTTCCCAATATCGATATCGGCGCCGATGATCGCATCGAAATTGCCTGGTACGATTTCACGGCGAACGGAAATAACGCCGACGTCTACTTGCGAAGAAGCACAGGCCAAGGCGCCTTTCCTCTTCAAGAGGGCATTGAATCGTTTCGAATCACCGACGCGTTGAGCGATCCAACAAACTATACCGCCAATTGGATGCCGGACGTCGCCGCCCTCGCGGACGGTTCTTCTTATGTGATTTGGGGATTCCTCGAAGGCTGGCAGGGCTCTTTCCAACTTCAGGGCCGCTCTATCCTTTCAGACGGCGGCTTGGGCCCCGTCGAAAAAATTGCGGATCAAGGAGGGCGCTTTCTCGATCCTCCTCGGTTGGCTTCGGATCGCGACGGCAATCTTGGATTGGCTTCCTCTGAATTTGTGGATGGCTTCTACCAGGTGAATTTTTATTACAAGCCCAAAGCGAGCGACTGGATCGGGCCGATTCGCGCGAACGACGGTTCTTTAAGTTCCTCTCAGCCCTCTCTCGCCTTCGATTCGTCCGGAATTGCTCATGTCGTCTGGCAGGAGGATTTAAGCGGGATGTATCAGGCCATGCTGGCATCCATCGATCCGCAAACGTTCGCCGTCAATGACCGCCGGATTTTGAGCAGTGAAGATCGCGATGCGCGCACGCCCGCCATCGCCGTCGATCCCCGAACCGATCAAATTTATGTTGTCTGGATCGAATTTGGCTGGGACGGCGATCGCTCCATCGTCGGCCGGAGCGAAGCGGCGACGGGTGTTACAGATTGGAAAATGTATGTCTCAAATAAATAAGATCAAAGCGGATGATGGAAGCGGCGGGCGGCGCTTCGCTTTTAATCCATCCTGCCAAGGACGGTCAGGATTTACTTTGATAGAACTGCTGGCGGCTGTCAGCGTCATCAGCATACTCGCCGCGATACTCGGCGCGAACTATATTCACGCCGTTCACCGCGCCGATGCGGCCGCCTGCCAGCAAAATTTGCGAACCGTATTTACCGCTTTGCAATCCTATCGTTTGGATTACAACCATTTCCCCCCGGCGGACGGCGTCGCCGACGCTCAAGCCCGGCCGGATCACACGGAATATGGCTGCGGGCCGGCCGCCAATGGATTTTGGAGCGGCGTATCTCTGTTATTGGCCAAATATCATTTCTGTTCCGAAGAAAGCCTCTACTGTCCGGCTCTCAAGCGGCGCTATCAAAATTCCATTGAGGCCTGGCCCGGCTGCCGCGATACGCAATTCGCCGGCCGGCAGGCGCCGCAATGGCGATTCCTTCGATTCGCTTACAACAACGCCGCCGCCGACGCCGGCGGGTACAGCGGAGGCGAACACAACATCGATGCGATAATCGACGACGATGTCTGGCTTGTTCGATGCCTGCATGTCGACGTCAGTCAATTCGACCCGGCCCGCGCCATCCCTTTTCCTTTCGAGATCGAACCGGACGAAGATCATCCCGGCAAGACCGGCCGGGGCGAATACGAACTCACTCTCCATGGCAGCATTCGCATGCGTCGCGTGAATTGACTTGAAATAGGCATACGGCTGGCTGTTTACGATTTCCCGGCGGCTTCGCTTCGTTTCGAGGCAAACTTACATTTCAAAAAACTCAGCAAATTCATACGCCATTTATCATCATCATCCATGATGGCAATGGATGCCATCATGAATTCATTTTCATCGATTCATATCCCAACCCATAGTCATATATAATTTCTGCAACTACCCGTCCAAAATCCGCATCCTTTCTCTATTCTTATGTCTGAACATGATTTATGTTGAACGGCAGTGTATCATGAGTCGGTTATTTTGGCATAATCGGATCCATGAAGATAACTTGGGAGATTGCATCGAGCTTGAATACAATGGGAATGGATGCGGCAGAGGGATTATCTTCTTAGATCAACGGAGCGTCATGCTCTTTCCATCTGCGAATTGGCTGAATAGCGCTGCAATTGGATGTAATGAAAAAGATGTGGAAGCGCGAAAAAAAGATATTTCAAGATATCTGGAGAAGGGAATCATGTTCTCATATAAAAACAAGCGAGTTGTGATTAACGTATTATTTGTGTTTGCTTTTCTTATAACGCCGGGATGCTCTTCCGCTTTCGATTCCTTCGAACGCGCCAAACTCCATCCCATCGCCGCCAACCACGCTTGCGTGGATTTCTTCGAAGGCGCGCTGCTCGGCAACGGCGGCATGGGTGCGGTCGTAACTACCCGCCCCGACGCCGTTGTGATCTACTTCGGCCACAACAATGTGTGGGATATCCGCGTCGCCGAAGACAATCAAGAGAAGATCGGAACGTTCCAAGAAATCTTTGAAAAAGTGAAGGCTATTTCCGAAGAGTTGCCTTCGCTCAACGACGATCCATGGTACAACCAATATCGAACCATGACGCGCGAGAATTATGCGAAGCCCTACCCGCGCCCATTTCCCTGCGGATCGGTGCTGCTCGGGTTCGATCGCCGCGAGGTCAGGCTGCTCGGCCATCGCCTGGATGTTTCGAACGGATTATGCGAAATCGCGCTGCGCGTCGGAGGCCGTCCTGCGACCTTGCAGGTGTTCGCCGATATGACCGCCGACCGCTTGTGGTTTCAACTGATCGACGAATTCGGCGACTTGCTGCCTTCCTGCTTCGAACGCATTCGCCTGTTCGCCGATCCAAAGACCCCGGAAGAATTTCCCCGATACACAATCCCCGAATCCCTGCCGGACGATGCTCTCTCCTTCCGCCAAACTTTACCCGCTCTGGAGCCGGATGAATATGACAAAGAAAAAGGCGATCCCAACGACCGCGCCTTCCACCTGTCGATTCGCTTGAACGCCAAACTGGAGCGCGGTGAGCGCATCAACTGGGAGGGGCTGCCCCAAGCGATGGAAGCCATGGAGCGGGCTCTCTTGCCCCAGGAAGGCCTCGTTGGCTGCATTCAATTGGACGAAGGGCTTTCGGCCGACATCGATGAAGGATTGGGCGACGTTCCCAAACCCACCGGCTGGCGCTTCCATGAAGCCCGGCGTCAAAGCGATGAAATATGGAAAGCCTATTGGAACCGGTCCGGCGTCGCTTTGGAGGACGAGTTTCTGGAGCGCGTCTGGTATTGGAATCTCTACTTCATCAACTGCTCGGTGCGCGATGGAGTCACGTGTCCCGGATTGTTCGCCAATTGGAGTCTTGGCGACATCGGGACAGCCTGGCACGGCGATTACCACATGAACTACAACACCCAGCAGCCCTTCTGGGCGACATTTTCCAGCAATCACGTGGAAAAGAATCTTCCATATGTTGATTTGGTAGACCATCTGCTGCCCGTCAGCCGAAAATGGGCCAAGGATTATTACGGTCTGAGAGGGTCGTATTTTCCTCATTCCGCTTATCCAACCCAAATGAACATGATGCCCTATCCCGTCCCCACTTGGGGCTGGGAAATCTGCGAGACGCCCTGGACGGTGCAGGGGCTCTGGTGGCACTACCTCTATACGATGGACGAATCCTTCCTGCGCGAACGCGCCTTCACTCCCATCCGGGAGGCGGTTCTGTTTCTTGTCGATTACATGAAACGGCCCGAAGCGCGCGGCGAACGCTGGGGCGACGACAAATATCATATCTTTCCCACCGTCCCGCCGGAGTTGTACGGGCTCAAACCGGGATTTCAATATAATTACGACTGCCTGGTCGATCTGACGCTGACTAAATTTATATTCAAAGCCTATCTCCAGGCTGTCGATGTTCTGAATCAGGACGACGCAGAATTAGTCAGCGACGTCAATGAAATTCTGGAACATTTTCCCGATTACCCCACCGCCGAATCGAAGCGGGGAGCCGTTTTCGTCTCTGTGCCGGGCGAGCGCTCCGACGTCGTTTACAACGTCCCCAATTCGTTGATGACCGTCTTTCCCGGAGAAGAACATGGGCTCCATTCTCCTGCGGAAATATACGACATGCTCAAAGTCACCTATCGCAATACCCGCATTGAAGGCGGAAACGAACTGGTGTTTCTCAACCTTCAGGCGGCTCGAATCGGCCTTCTCGATCTGGAGGAATTTAAACGGCAAATCCGCTACTGCATGCTGCCTAATGGTTCTTGCACGGATATGGTGTTGCAGGTGCACGGGCGCTACAACGATTACACAAACTACGCTTTCATGGAGCGTATGGGGATCTGGTTCGAAAATTTCGCTCTGCCGGTCGTGATAAATGAATGCCTGATGCAGAGTTACAACGGAGTCATCCGTCTATTCCCCAATTGGCCCGAAGAGAAAGACGCCCGTTTTTATTCTCTGCGCGCCGCCGGGGCCTTTTTGGTCAGCGCCGAATATGAAGGCGGCGCCGTCCAGGGAATTGAGATCGAAAGCGAAGCCGGCGCTCCTCTCCGCCTGATCAATCCCTGGCCTCAAGGCGCTAGAATCGTCGTCGGCCAGAGAGAAGCCATAGCGACTGGAGAAATCATGGAACAAAAAACAGAAGCGGGAGAGACGATAAGAATAACGCCGTTCAAGTAATGGAATATTCATCACAGCATGAGGCGATAAGAAATTCTTTGCGGATAAGGATGAAGTTGGAGCGGGTGATCAGCATGTAAGCATAGGAGGAAGCGATGGCGGCGCAATATAATCCAGGATGTTCGAGTACGATGTCTCGACGCGCGTTTTGTCATAATTCGTTGGCGTTCGCGATGTGGCCCTCCTTCGCGAGTTGGATGTCCTCCGATCGTATGATCGAATCCAACCGATCGTCCAAAGTGGTCGTCGTACGAGATCGAAAGGCGTTGGATTCCAGCCATGAGCCTTCTTTCGATTCCGTTCTCAGGATGCTCCACGCCGGCTTGTGCGAGCTCTGCGGAACGGGATCGGTCCGCCAGGCGTGGGAGCGGCTGTTTCCCTCGATTGAACGAGCGGCCGTCAAATCAAATGTAAGCGTGCGTCCGGTTCATGCCGCTTTTCATCAAGCGATCATGGAATCGTTGTCTCTGTATGGAATCCGTCAAGATCAAATGTGCGTATGGGATCGGAATCGAGGCGGGATTGGAATCGCTCAAGCGGATTCCAAGGATTGGGATTGGGCGCCGGGCTACGGAGACGATCATCTCAGCCGCGCCGTGCATTGGGCGGATGGGCTGATCAACGCTCCCATGTTGAAGACGCACCCCGTCACGGGGATTTCCGGGGCGGTGAAAAATTGGGCGGGGGCGGTCACCGGCATCAATCGGCGCGACGATCAGGCGACTTTCGCTATTCACGCCAATCGGTGCGCCGATATCGGGCGCATTCATGCATTGCCCGCCATCCGATCGAAAAGCCGGTTGATTGTAATGGACGCTTTAACTCCGCTTTTCCAAACAAGTGAGCCGAACCGTTCGTACGAATCTTGGCCCTATGGCGGATTGATTCTGGGATTGGATCCTGTGGCTGTTGATCGAGCGGGATGGGAAATATTGAATGAATATCAGAGTGCAATAGAAAATCGAACTTGGCGGAAGCCGCCTTTACCGCTGCATTTGATCGAATCGTCGCGGCGATATGGGTTGGGAAACTGGGAGGCCGGCTGCATTGAAACGAGATTCGTTGACTCGAACAAGGCTGTTTTCGGGAAATAAGGTTTGGGGGGGGCGTCAAGTCGTAATTTCGTTGTGAACCCATTCAAACGCTTTCATGAGCAATTCGTTCGTGTTATGAAGGTTGAGTTTTTCTTTGACGCGGGAACGGTAGGTTTCGATGGTTTTAACGCTCAAATGCAATTGATCCGCAATTTGGCGGGTTGTGTAACCCTGGCCGATCAGGCGAAAGACGTCCAATTCCCGGTCGCTCAAAACTTCCATATCCGAAGCGATTGGCGATTGGCCTACGTCAGAGACGCGATGAAGGATTTTTGAAAGGATGGAATCGCTGACATACATTTCGTTGTTAAGAACTTTGCGTAAAGCCAGCATGATTTTTTCGGTCAATTCGCGCTTCATAATGTAGCCGTTGGCGCCGGCTTTCAGCGCACGCTCGGCGTACAGGGTTTCCTCGTGGAGAGAAATCACCAATATGGGAACCTTGTTCATAGTGGCGCGGATATTTTTGATTAAATCGATCCCATTGGTTCCCCCGAGGTGAATGTCAATAATGATGATGTCCGGTTTGTGAGTCTGGATCTCGGTGATGGCGCTATTGGCGTCGTCCGCTTCGGAGCAAACGCATAGATCGTCTTCCTGATCGATCAGTTGCTTCATTCCGTGGCGAACAATGGGATGATCGTCTACTAACAGGACTTTCTTTTTCATGAAATGATCTCTTCTGCCTGTATGCTAAAACGGGCGAGATCTTGGAAGGGCAGTAAGGCAAGAGGAGATCGTGCTATGTTGGATCGAATCCAAGCCGCCCGCTGCTAAAATTGACATGATTCATGCAGCAAGCCATCACTAATAAGAAGATAATATGTAAAGATCTTTTTAATCTCCAATCACATTGTAAACGATTGGATCAAAAAAAGAAGTAGAAATTAACACAATCGTCAATTATTTAACAATTCACATAAAAGCTATTTTTCTACAAAATCAATGAATATTTATAGAATAGTATCGTTTTCTTGTCAATATGAAAAAACCATTCGTCAAGTTTTCCATTGATCCGATCAGGCGGCTTGAAAACTTAGATCGATGCCCCATAGGATGTTGGATTCGTTGCGGTGGTTTCTCGTGTAAGTCGTCACCCACTCATATTCCCCGCACATCATTCCTTTGCTTATAACGGCGATCAACTCGACTTCATTGCAGGGCAACTCGAAATACCAGGTAGGAATTCCCGCCTCTTTTCGCTGTTTATAGGCCGGGCGATATCCCCGCATCCACATTTCGGAAAATGAAAGTTGGATGCTGCCGCAAAACATTTCAAAAGCGTCGTCCAGATCCGGCATGGCGCCGAGAAATTCTTCCATTCGCTCCAAGGCGTGTTCTTTGATTGAAAAGAATCCCGCTTTGCTGAGTTTTAGAAACTTATCGCCGCGTATCGCCATCGCTCCAGCCCTCCCTTCGTTTGTGTCGTTATTAAAAAGCAAAATAGGCGCCAAAGGGATTGTTTTGGGCATTTGGAGAGACGACTCGCTTGAAAATATGAATTTAGGGAAAAGTCGCCATGCTATGCGCCTCCCTCGGGAAGCGCGATTTTCATGAAAAATGAATCAAAAATTGAGTGGAATTATTCAGTTTTTGATTGGTTATTCTTGATCTCATCCGTAAATGAATGCCGGGCTTGGAGCGGACGCCGAAAGCCGTGCGTTCAAACCGCCGCTCATTCAGTATTATGCTTTTCTGAACTAGGATAGTCTAAGAGGATAGTCTAAGAGAGGTTTTCCACTCCGGTCTCTCTTCGCGCAGAAGAGGAAGAAAGAGCAAAATGTCGATGAACTTGGATTTGATACGCGATGTATTGATTCAAATTGGAAGGCGGGTGCGAGAGCGCGTTTATCATTCTCTGACGCACCAGTCGCTGGAGGAGCGCACCTCCGTTCATGCGGAGACGGAGGAGGATACGATCTACCAGATCGATCGGGATGTCGAATCCATCATCCTCCCCGAATTGAATCGTCATGCGGCTGCATTGAACGGCGTTATCCTGATTGCGGAAGGCATCGGCGATGAGGACGCCGTCGCGCTCCCGCATGGATGCGATCCCCGCGATGCGGCCCTGCGCATCCTGATGGATCCCATCGACGGCACGCGCGGCATCATGTATGACAAGCGATCGGCGTTTTTCCTGGCGGGAGCGGCCCCCAATCGGGACGAGGCGGCTTCGCTCCGGGATGTCGTCGCGTCCGTCATGGTGGAACTCCCAACCTCGCGAAGTTATCTCAGCGATGAAATATGGGCGTTGCGCGGGCAGGGAGCGCATCGGTCAACGTACAATATGAAATCGGGCGAAATCGAAGCGCGAAAAATCGCGCCCTCCCAATCGAAGACTCTTCTCGGCGGTTTTGGCCAGATCAGCCGGTTTTTCCCGCCGGCCAAGGAGATTCTCGCCCGCATTGAAGACCAATTGATAGAGCGCCTTTTCCCCGACGCGCCTGCGGGCCGGGCGATTCTTTTTGAAGACCAATATATTTCCACCGGCGGTCAATTGTATGAAATGCTAGTCGGACACGACCGGTTCGTCGCCGATTTGCGCGCGAGTCTCTATCGCCGGATCGAAAAAGAGGGCCGGCGAATCGGCTTGACCTGCCATCCCTACGATGTGGCCGCCCATAATATCGCTCAAGAAGCGGGCGTGATTGTCACCGACGCCCGAGGCGCCGATCTCGATCCGCCTTTGACAACCACCGGCGCAGTGGATTGGATCGCTTACGCCAATCCCAGCATCCGGGATGAAATTCAGCCGGTGCTAATGGATCTGCTGCGGGAGCAGGGATTGATTGAGTAAAAGAGGCGTTAAACCATGGGGGAGGCGATGCGCAGCGATCATTTTGCATATAACCAGAAATTGTTTGTTATTTTATCGGCTGTTTTTGTCGGCTGCATGGCGACCTTAATGCAGGTTGTTCTTTTTCGCGAGCAAATGGCTCTGCTGGAAGGGAACGAACTGACGCTCTCTTTGATGCTGGCCTGGTGGCTGTCGGGGATCTCGCTGGGCGCATTGCTGCCCAAGCATTTTTCCATCGACTGGGATCGGCATGATTGGCTTCCCGCCTTGCTTCTCTCTTTGCCTTTGACGCTCGCTTTTTGCGCCGTGTTGATTCGCCTGGCGCCTTGGTGGCTTTCCATCCCCCCGCAGGAAAATCCTTCGCCCATTCAAATCGTCATCCTTTCCGCCGCATCCGTCATGCCGGCTTCGCTGCTGATCGGTTTCTTGTTTCCACTACTGTCAATCGCGATGAAGAACGCCGCCGAGAATCATGCGGACGCTCTGACGGTCGGGCGCATCTTTTTCTATGAAGCGCTGGGAAGTTTTGCGGGAGGGATTTTACTGCTGCTTCGTCTTGTTCCTCGATTCTCATCCTATGAAATCGCGGGATTGTCGTTGGGCCTGATCGCGCTGGTCATTTCCATCTTGCTTCCCAAATCGTTTTGGCGCAAGGCGGGATTGGCCGTCTTGGCTATGGTCTGCATCATTTTTTGGAGCGGCCTGCCGCACCGGATGGACCAGTGGAGCGCGCAGGCCCGCTGGGACGCCCGGCAGGCGGGCTATCGATTCATCCAGTCGCTGGAAACGCCCTATCAACGCCTGGAATTGGGGGAGAGAGACGAACAGTATACCGTGTTCGGCAACGGCGCTCCTCTTTTTTCCTATCCGGACGAGTACGCCCATTCGCAATGGGCTTTCATGAGTTTATCGCAAAATCCCGATCCCCGTTCCATTCTTCTCATCGGGAACGCCGGCGGAGAGTTCTATCCGTACTTCGTTCAGCATCAACCGCAGGATTATTGGATTATCGAAATGGACGCGGGCGTGAAAGAGATCGTCGGCGATCGTTTGGATAAAATCGATTCTCAGGAAAATCCGTCGCCGCCGCCGACCTGGGTCAGCGGCGACGCCATACGCTTTTTCGGCCAAAAATATTGGAGCGGATATTTTGATTTGGCCGCCGTCAACCAACCCGATCCTACCAACGCCGTGATCAACCGCTATTATACGCGCGAATTTTTTACGCTGCTCCGGCGCATCATGTCCGACGAAGGCATTGCGGCGTTCAGCACGACGGGTACGCCCAATTATCAGCTGGGCGACGTGGGTTTTTATGCGGGGACGCTGTACTGGACTTTGCGCGATGTCTTTGAACATGTACTGGTCGTTCCGGGAACGGAATGGTGGTTTTTCGCCGGCGCCAACCGCGATCTGCTGTCCGATCCCGCTGCTGTAATCGAGCGCTTCAAGCGCCTCCATCCCAAGACGACTGGCTTCTCGCCGGAAATATACAGTCTCTATTACGATGCTGAGCGCATCGAACAGACGCGCCAATCGCTGGAGCGCTATCGCAGCGTTCCCCGGAATACGGATTCCCGGCCGTTGTGCTATCTGTACAATCTGCTCATGTGGTCCAAGAAATACGGTTATCTCAAATGGCTGCCGGTCGAGTCTCTGGCGGCGTCGGGGCGAACCTTGATGGGGATGGGGATCGCCGCGCTTTTGGGATTGTACATCGCCGCTTTGGCATTCTTTCGTCTTTTTACGCCGCGATCCATACGAGCGTCCTCGATTCCTTTGGTCGCCTTATTCTTTGCGGGCTTCTCTTCGTTAGCCGCCGAGACCGCCATTCTTTTGTTTTTTCAAAGCTGCGTCGGCTATCTCTATCAACACGTCGGGATCTTCTTCGGCGTGTTCATGCTGGGATTAGCCGCCGGCGCCTTAGCCGCCAATCGATTTGTGATCCGACGGCGAAGGCCGGCCGGATTATGGCTGACTTGCGCCGCGGCATTGTTCAGCATCCTGCTGGCTCTTTCTCCAGCCGTCTTGTCCCTGTTTTCACACGTATGGATTCAATTCTGGGTGGAATTCCTTTTGCTGTTCTGGCTCGGCGTTTTGGCGTTTCTGATGGGATGCCTGCTGCCCATCGCGGCGCGAACGGTGGAAGATCAGGGAATCGATATGGCGTCGCTGGCGGGTTGGATTGACGCCAGCGACTGCGCGGGCGGAGCGTTGGGCGCGCTGATAACCGGTTTGCTGCTCGCTCCCTTAATTGGATTGATGAATACTTTTTATGGATTGGCGGGATTGAACGCTTTCAACGTTTTGATTCTGTTTTATTGGCTGCGCAAAAAAAATACACAATCTTATTAAAAATGTGTTATCATCTTTTGGGGATGATGAGAGGAATAAACGAGACAGCGTTTCATTTTGAGCCCGCCTTGTCCCGTCTCTTTCAGATTGCCTCTCCAATATTATTCCACTACTCCGGGTTTCAGATTCCCGTCCTGTAGTTGTAGGTGGCGGTCGGCGTTTCGGGCGATGGATTGATTATGAGTGACGATGACGATGGTCAAATGCCGGTTTTGCTGCTGTTTGCGAATCAACGCGATCAATTCGTCGCTGCTGGCCGGGTCGAGGTTGCCGGTCGGCTCGTCCATAAACAGAATGGCGGGCGAATTGATCATGGAGCGGGCGACGGCCGTGCGCTGCTGTTCGCCGCCGGAAAGACGGCTGGGTTTGTGGCTTAAGCGATGTCCCAATCCCAAGTCGGTCAGCAGGGATCGGGCTTTTTCGCGCAGGTCGCGGGCGGGCAGGCCGGCGATCATGCCGGGCAGCATGACGTTTTCCAGCGCGTTGAACTCGGGCAGCAGATGGTGAAATTGAAACACGAAGCCGAATTCGCAGTTTCGGATGCGGTTCAATTCCTCGCCGTTGGTTTGGGCCAAGTCGCGTCCCAGGTAGAGAATTTGTCCGGAGGTGGGGTGGTCCAGGCAGCCCAATAGATGCAAAAGAGTGGATTTTCCCGAACCGGATTCGCCGGTGACGGCTAAAAACTCATTTTTGTGAATCTGCAAGTGCAGATCGTGCAGAACGACTAAGTCTTCTTCGCCGGTCTTGAAGGTTTTTTGGAGACTTTTGGCTTCGAGCAAAATATTATTGAGATCCGGATTCATTCGAGCGGCCTTCCTGCTGCGATATGTCGCGTTCGAGTTTGTTTTGTTCCATGATTATCTGTTTTTCCAAGTCGCGCATGGAGAGCGCGCGGGCGCCTTCCAAGGCTTTATCGAAATGCTGCCTCGCTTCGGATAACTCGTTCAATTGGACTTGGATGAGGGCGAGTCGGAAATGGATGTCGACCGAGCCAGGTTCGAGATCGAGAACCTTTTGATAGAGGGCCGCGGCTTCATCCAGATTGTTGAATTGCTCCTGCTCAATTCGGCCTAACAGAGCGATGGCGTTCGTGTTGTAAGGGTGCAGTTGAATTTCTTTCCGGAGATGGCGGGCCGCTTCCTGGTATTTGCGCGCTTTCTCATCGATCTGGGCAGCCAAGAAGTTCGCATCCTCGCGGTTGGGATCGATGATCAGCAGGATGTCGGACATTTTTTGCGCTTGCGCAAATCGGGATTCTTCCAAGTACAAATTGCACAGCAGTTGATAGGTTTCAGGGACGCACCAGGTCTCTCGCGAGCGTTCGAGGTGGTCGATGGCGCGCATGCGCAAGCGCGGGTCTCGCTGAATTCGAAACTGCGAAGCGTATAAGCGGCCCAGGTCGAATAAGACGGCGCCGCGGCGGGGGAAAAGGCGATTGGCCTGGTTCAGGCGCGTCTCCGCCAAATGGAAATGAGTAAAGGCGCCGGCCGGATCGGATTGTTGAATGCTTCTCATGCCGTTCTGCCAATTAACAAAAGCTTTGTTGAGATTATGGCTGGAGGCCAGATGGCTCAGGATCAATCCCGCCGCCGCGGCGAGAAGAGGGATGGCGGCCAGCGATATGATCCAGCGAAAATAAGCCGGGCGGTTTGAAAGAGTTCCTTTTTCTTTTCTGGTTAATAGGATGACGCCGCCCGCCGCTAAGGCGAAAAGTACTGCGCTGGCGGGAAGCAGAAGGGGGAAATCGTAAAGACATTGAATGATTATCATCACAAGAACGGCTGTGCATCCGGCCAGCAGCGCCGTTTTCTCTTGGGCGCGGTGGGAACGGAGCAGTCCGCACACGGCAAATGTCAGCAGAGAAATCAGAAATAAAATCAGCAGGGAATAACCGATCAGGCCGGTTTCGGCGAGCGTCTGCAGGTAATCGTTGTGCGCTTGGTCGGTTCGGATGGTGTTCATTTCCCGGGTGACGTGCTGAATGCGCTGCGGATCGGTTTCCAGAGCGGACGTATAAATAGCGTCCAAAAACCGGGGGGCGTAGCGACCGAGGCCCTGGCCCCACAGGGGATTTTCCCGCCACATGCGCAGCGCGGCGTACCACATAAGAGGGCGGGCGCGCAGGCTGGCGTCGCGCAGTTGCAGGCCGTGGTGAAATCGCCGGGCGGTATTATGCAGGGGGCCGTTATTCGATTCCAAGGCAAAAAACGCGGTAATAAGGAGGATGAGCGCGCATGCGGCAAAACAGGCCTGCTTCCAGCGCCGTTGAATCGTCTGAAGAATGGAGGAATGAGACGCGTCTTTCCGATAGGCTAAGAAAAGAATGGTCAATAATAAAGTCGGGATTAAACTGATCCAAATGCCGCGCGTGAATGTGTAGGCTAACGTGATCAGCACAATGACGCTGTAAGCGATCCAAAGCAAGCGAGCCCGCCAATCGCGCGAGGCCGCCGCAAGGGTGATCAGCCATATCAATAAGATTCCGCCGTAGCTGGCGTAATAATTTGGATTTCCTAGGCTGGACCAGATAACGGCGCGATCGGCGCCGATGAACGAACTTTGCCAGACCCAGGGCAGTTTTTTGATCCATGTCAAAAAAATAAATTCGCCGAAAATGTTGCCGACGGCTAGAATCACCGGCCCTAACTGGCCGATGGCGGCGATCCAAAGCAATTGGAAGAATTCTTTTCGCCCCGCGCAGGCGTCTGCAATCAGAAGGATCAAAAGCAACCAGGATATGGGTTGGAACGCCGCATCCATTGCGAATTCTCGATGATCGTCCACAGCCGCGCGCGCCAGGATATACAGGATCCATGCGGCGATGACGGCGGCGATCGTGTTGAAGCGGCTATGCGTTCGCCGGGCGCACCAGAGCGGCAGTGTGAATAAAACAGCAAGCAATACGCCGTATTGCAGAAAACGGAATTTCGTTTCCGGCCCGGCGCCGACGCCGATCTGCAGGTCGACCAGCACGGGCGTCAGCAGCAGAACGGCGGCGATCGTCAGGAAGCGCAATTTTTCTATATAATCGAGAAGGATGCCCATCGTTTTCTTCGATCTAATCTTCCTTGATGAGTTGATTGTAGAACCGAATCGTCTCTTCGGCGATGCGCGGCCAGGAAAATCGGGTTTGAGCGTCCTGGCGCGCCTGGCCGCCGAGGCGTTTTGCGGCCGCCGGATCGAGCATCAAATCGCTGACCGCCTCCGCCAGCGCCTGAGGATCGTCGGGGGGGACGAGCCGGCCGGTTTCGCCGTCGCGGATCACTTCCGGAATGCCGCCCACCCGCGTCGCCGCGATGGCTTTTCCATAAGCCATCATCAGCATTAGCGCGGCGCTTTGATCGATGTCGCGGTAGGGCAGCGCCGCAACCGCCGCCGAATCCAGGAGCGCAGGAATTTCTTCATCGGGAATGTAGCCGAAGCGCGTTTCGACGCACGACTGCAAATGATGTTCTTGGATCAACTTCTCGCATTCTTCGAACGGCCCCAAGGCCTGGCCGGCGATCAACAGGCGTGCGTCAGGGACTTTCCGTCGAATTTCGGGCATGGCTTTAATCAAAATATCGAGGCCTTTGTAAGGGCGGATATTCCCGAAAAAGAGAATGACGGGCGACGGCGACGGCGAGGCTTCCGGCGTTTTTTCTCCCAGCAAAAAACCGTATTCCCCGAGTGGAATAACGGAGTGCTGCTTGCGAATTTCCGGAAACTGCCGCTCGAAAGCAACCCGCGAATGGTTGGTATGAAAAATCAATCCCTGCATGCGCTTGTAGGTTTTTCCATAGAGCGCCAACGAGGATTTTCGGATTTCATGAGGCAGCACATTATGAACCGTGTACACCCACGGGATGCGCTGCAGGGGAATCATGCGCATCACTGCGAGAACCAGCCGGGGGTATGTCGAACACTGCCAATGTACAATGTCGGCTTGACGGCGGAACGGGCGGCAGGCCGCCCATACGCGCAGCGGATTGGTGCAGAGTGCGTTAAAGACGCGGTGAACGCGAACCGAATCCGGCAAGGGACGGTCCAGCCAGCGAGAGGCGGTGATGATGTCGCATCGCGCGCCCTGTTCGCCCAACGCGCGCGCCAGGGCGTACGTGCAGTGCGATACTCCTCCAGCGCCGGAAGGTTCAATGAAAAGAATGTGCATGAGATGTTGTTATCGTATGGATTTCTCCCCGGCGTATTGAATTTAAGCCGAAGGAGAGAGTCTTTTGCGGACTATTCTACCCTTCTGCATCGTTCTTTCTAAGAGAGAGAAGGACGGCTTTGTTATGAATCATCCGCCGGACATTGCCCGGCGATAGACGTTCAATGTTTCTCTAGCGGCGCAATCCCACGAAAACTGTTTGGCGCGCTCGATTCCTTTTTGAGACCAGGCGTCCCGGTCGGAGGCCATCCACAGCCGGTTCATGGCCGCCATCCATTCGTCTTCTTCGTCCGAATCGATTAAAAGCCCCGCATCGCCTACGACTTCGGGAATCGAAGAATGCCGGGGAGCGATCACCGGCGTTCCGCAGGCCAGCGATTCGAGGCCCGGCAGCCAGAATCCCTCATACGCCGGCGTCAGAATCGAAAATTGAGCGGCGGAGTAGTAGAGGCGCATAACGTCCATGTCGCGCACGTAGCCTTCGAAACGGACATAAGGCTGGAGCTTCAGGGCATCCAGGGTTTCATAGATGTCGTCATAGAGCCATCCTTCCTTCCCCACAATCACCAGCGTCGCGCCGGGATTGAATCGCTCCCGCCAGCGCGCAAATGCGCGCAGCAGGAACGGATAGCGCTTGCGCGGCTCGAGCGTGCCCACCGCCAGAATGAATCCCGGCTCCAGGGCTTTATCGTAGAGAAAGCGCCGCAAGCGCTCTGAATCCGGCTCGGGATAATAGGCCGGATCGGCGGCTTCATAAATGCGCGTGATTCGCTCTTCCGGGATGCCGAGCAGATTGACGACGTCGCGCTTGGTGTTGTCCGATACGGTTATGATATGGCGGGCCCGGCGGGCCATGATTGGAACCAGGCTGTTCCAAATCAGGCGCGACGTCAAATCTTTCTGCCGGGGAAACAGCATCGGCGAAAGATCGTGGATCGTCAGAATCGACGGATTTTCATACAGCAGCGGAATGGCCTGCCCCGGGCTGTGCAGCAGATCGATTCCCTCGCGCCGGCATAGGGATGAGAGGCGAGTCTGCGCCCAAATATGGGTGCTGGCCGGGCCGCTCAGGATATGGCGCAGGCGGCTGGGCAAGCGCAGATCCTGCGGCAGGGGGCGGTTATAAAGCAGCGTGTATTCCTCCTCGCCGGGCTGTTTGGCCAAGGCGCGCACTAAATTGTCCGTATAAAAGCCGATTCCCGCCCGGGAGCGCGTCAGTATGGAGCATTCAATGCCGATTCGCACAGTATCTGATTCTTTCTTTAAGATCGTTATTCTTACTCGTCGATTATTTCAGAAAGTATAAAGAAGAGCGGGCGCGCTCCCAACCCCGGCAGCCGCCGACTCGTCATCGATCCCCGCTTCTCATTGTCAAGAAGGAACTTTTCGACGATACTCTTACAGAACAAATGGATGCGCTTTTTATCGCAGTTTGAGCCAATAATACGAAAGTTTCGATTATGCTGTTTACGATTCTCAATTTTTTCTTCACCGTCATCATCGTCATTCTTTTTGTCCGTTATTTTGTAGAAAAATATCGGTTTTATGGATTCGGTCCGATTATGGTCTCGGTCGTCACCTTGACCGAACGCCTTATTCGGCCTTTGAAGCAGATCGCTCCGAAAGGCGCTCATCGTTTGGAAGAAAATATGCCTTTGGCCGCCATCGGGGTGATCCTGGTCATCCGCGGCCTCGCGATTTGGGCGCTGGGATCGGGGCCGTTGGATGCGGCCGCCTTTATTCACCAGCAAAACAGCGGCGGCGTTTCAATCTTGAGCGCTATGGCGCTAAGTTTCAGCCAAGGGATCCTGCTGGTTGTCGAATTGTTGATCGCCTTCCTGTTCGCCAGCGTGATGGTCTCGCGGCGGGGGATCTCGATGAGCGGAAATGCGGGATTCATGTGTTTTCAAGAACGAACCTTCGCTGTGTTTCGGTGGACGCAGCAGTATTTCAAAAGCAACAATCTGATGTCCCTTTTTCTTGCAAGTTCCAGCCTGGCGCTCATTGCCGGTTCGGTTCTGGCGTCTCTGTTCAGTTTGACATTTTTCTATGGATCGTCGTTTTTCTATATGACGTTCATCGCTTATCTTTTCGATGTGCTTCTTGCGCTGCTGTATGTGTATTGGATGGTGTTATTGCTGGCTATTCTTTCTTCGTGGATCGGCGCGGATCAATTTAGCATCGTGGTGCAGATTGTTCGGGCCATGGCCGATCCTTATTTAAACATCTTCCGCCGCTGGATGCCCTGGGCGCGCATTGATTTCATCGATCTTTCCCCTATTTTTGCGTTTTTGTGCCTGAATCCCGGGTTGGTCTATCTGCTGATGTGGATGCAGCAAATGGTTTTTCAGAATCTACGCGGATCGATTCAATGGATCTGATTATCGATCGCTTTCGAAAATCTCATACGCCGCCGAACCGTCCGGATAATAGATCCTCTTGATCGGCTCCGCTTCAATCTCGCCGGCCGCCGCTACAAGTAGATTCCTGCCCCGCGCCAGGGTATACCAGCGCGCCGCGGTTCCGTATCGTCCATATCCGTTGTCGAAATCGGCGTACATTCGGACATAATGGGGAAAGGGTAGCACGTACTTTTTAAATTTTTCCGCTTCGAGGGGGCCGGGCTCGTAGTTCGTAAAACAGGCCAGCGCCACCGGGTGAAGTCGCACTTTGTGTGAAACGACGATTCGGTCGTACTGTTCTTTTTGGGAATCCACGAATTGCACCGCTTCCCGCAGCCCGTACTGCCACACCGGAGCGGAGCGGGCGGGATACTGAAAAACGGCGTCATAGGCGATATACAGAGCATTCGCGATAACCAGCGCGGCAATCGCTTTCCCGGCGCATCGCCGCCATGGTTGGCTTTTTACCCGATTTAAAATCCATACAACGCCGATCGCGCTAATGATCTCGAGAAGAGGCATGCCGTTGATCGAGCGCAGGGGATTGGGCATGCTGAACGGATCGAAGCGGTCGTAGGTCATGCTGGATGGAATTGGAAATGTGAAAAACCAGGCGAGTAAAATCCAATCCATTTTATTGCGGCGACGGAGCAGAAAAACCAGGCCGGCGAAAAAAAACGGCAGCAGGACGAACAGCGCGAGTCCCCCGGCGAGCTGATGCAGTGAATTCGGATTGCCGCGCAGAAATAGAAAATCGGGCGATAAATGCATGAAATATTGCTTTAAAAATAGTACGAATCCGTCGCCGCGATTGAAGACGGAGACAAAATTCCAACGAGCCTGCATGGCCTGGTAATTCCGGCTGAGTACGGCGAGATAGGGCAGCAGCCAAAGTACAAAAAGTCCAACGGCGATCGCGGCTTGCTTGGGCCGCCGCTTCACTGTTTTCCAATAAACAATCCATAGAGCCGTCATCAACATCGTCGACGACAGGCGCGCCACCGGATAGGCGTAAATCGTCAATCCCCAAAACGAGGCGGACGCCAGAAGATGCCGAAGCCGCTCGTTTTTCGTCCAGCGCAGGAATGCCCATAATCCTCCCAATTGGAGGGGAGCCAGCAGAATGGCCTCCCAGCCGATTCGGCTGTAATGGACGTTCCAGGGAGAAACGGCGGCGAGCGCCGCCGCGATCAAGGCGGTTTTCCGGTCGGCGAACGCCTGCACAAAGAAAAAGGTCATCAAAATGGAAAGCGTTCCCAGCAGGGAGGAAGGCAGGCGGGTTGTATATTCGTTGATGCCGAAAAAGGTGGAGAACAGCCCGGCGTAATAGATATACAATGGCGGGCTGTATTCGCCCGATTGTTTGAAAAACAGCGGCCAGGACTGGCCGTGATGATCCATGCCGGTGCGATAAACCGATGCCCCGTCAAATACTTTCAGCAGCTCGTCCGAATTCAAGGCGGGGGGATGCGTCGCCAAACCCGCCGCCCGGATTAAAAATCCGCCCGTCAACAAAAGAAGAAGAATTGTTCGCGTATGATTCACAGCGCCTCTGTTCCTTCCTTAAGAATGCTATCATATTGAATTGTTGATCAATCATCAATTGATGGACGATCGATGGGATAAACGCTCTCCCGCTCGCTCTCTTCCAGCGGGGGGAGGGAAGAACACAAACCGTCAAATCATTAGCGCCTTCCTGTCGCCTTCTCAGACTGTATGAGAAATGATGGAGCGGCGCGGCACAGGATTTCTCATGCGTTACGAATGGTTTATCGCGAAACGATACTTGAAGCCCCAGGGCGGCGCCACCTTTATTTTTCATTTAACTCTGATCAGCATGGCCGGCGTGGCGCTGGGCGTCGCTTCGCTCATCACCGTCTTGTCCGTCATGAACGGCTTCGGCAACTACTTGCGATCCATTATGGTCGAGGTGGGCTCTCACATCGTCATGAATTACGATTCCGCCGGGGGATTGAAGAACGTCGAAGAATTCATAGAAGAATTGGATAAAATCCCCAATGTGGAGGCTTGTTCGCCGATGATTCAATATTGGGGGATGATCCAGCGCACGAATTATCCCGGCGCCTCGCCTCAACTGGTCACCTTCATGGGCGTCGATCCGGATCTCGAGTCGAAGGTCACGGGGCTTGGCGACAATATGATTGCGGGAAGTTTAGAGGGATTGAAGCAGGAAGTGCGCCCCGCCGCCTCTCAAGAAAAAGTGCGCTTGAGCGATTTGGTCGCCCGGGACGACGGCGTGAAAAAAAATCCGGGAATCATTATCGGAAAAGAGATGGCCTATCTTTATTTCGGCGCTCAAGAAACGGATCGGATCAGCAAACAAGAGGCGTACGAATATGTGTTAGGGCAGAAATTGACGCTGCTCACCTATCTCAACGAGGGCGACTCCGTCACCGAGGGAAAGCCGGTCCAGCGAACTTTTGTAGTCGAAGGCGTTTTTGAAACTGGTCATTATCAATACGATTCTTCGTTGGTTTACATCTCTCTTCTTTCCGCGCAGGTGCTGCTTCAACTTCCGGAAGGGCGGGTCACATCGATTCAGTTCCATTTATATGACCATTCCCAAAAAGCCACCAATGAGACGTTTGACGCCATAGTCGCGAAAAATCAGGAATTATTGGGCTGGTATGGCGGAGGGACGACCTGGATGAGCCAGCACCAGATCTTTTTCCGGGCGCTGGACATCGAGAAGCGCACCATGGATTACATTCTCAAGATCATTATTCTGGTCGCCACGTTCAACATTATCGCCACGTTGTTCATGGTCGTCACCGAAAAAACCCGCGACATCGGCCTCCTGCGCGCCATAGGCGCCGGGCGCAGAAACGTCATGAGCATCTTTATTCTGCTCGGCATCATCGTCGGCGCGCTGGGCGCGGTCTTCGGCGTCGCCGGCGGCTATACGATCTGCTCCATCATCCAGATTTTTCCGCCCGAACTGCCGGGCGACGGGCAGGTGTATTACTTGAAATACCTGCCCTGCGATATGGAGGCGATGGATTTCATCTGGGTGAGCGTCTATACGCTGGTCGTCAGTTTTTTGGCGTCCATCTATCCGGCGGTGCGCGCCTCGCGCTTTATTCCGGTTGAAGCGCTGCGTTTTTCGTAAGTGGAGGGGCATCTTTGAGTTGATTCAACGAGGACGGCGCGTCGAGAAGATCGGAGACGACGATATGACCGTCCCGGATCATTGACCGCGCGGTTTGCGCAACGGCTTCATCCAGCGGCTGCTTGGAATGCGAAGAGACGCCCATCAAGCGCTCCAGGATTTCTTTCAATTCCGTATGATGGGGGTCGGCGCTGGGGTAATAAAATCCTTTGCTGCTGTCCTTGTGGATCAAGTTGACGCTTTGAAGATCATAGAGGCAGCGGCGCAGCCGATTGGGCGTAATCCCTTCTATTTCTTCCAACTGGGGTAGAGAAATCCCCTCCTGAAAGTCGCGGAAATGCCGGCAGATGTCTAAAAACACATATAACGATTGGATCGGCCGGTGCATGGTCAAAGAGGTGCGCCGCTTCAGTCGCGCCAGGTGACGGGGATAATCCTGCACGGTTGTGGCGATCACCGGCCCGATCAGGAAGCACAGATAACTGTAATACAGCCAGCAAATAAACAGGGGGATGGCGGCCAGGGTTCCAAAAATGGAATAATAGCCTTCCGTACTCAGGACGTAATTCATGTAATAATCGAAAAGCACTTTGGCCGATTCCCACAAAATCGCGGAAAGAGCGCTGCCGATCAAAGCGGGTATCAATCGAACGTGCAGATTGGGCAGATAGCGATTGGCGACTAAAAAGGCGAACAGGGTGAAAATATACGAGATGCCGTGCCAGAATATCCACGACCCCCATTCGATCCGCATGAATCGAGAGACCGCCTCCGACGAAGCAAACTCGGTCGTGTAATAATAAGAGAGCGCCAGGAGCAGCGGGGTGATCGTCAAAAGGATCCAGAAAGCCAGAAACTGGGCGAAAAAGGTGCGCCTGTGGCGCACGGCCCAGATTTCATTGAACGCGTGCTCGATGCTGTTGAATAAACTGACGCTGGCGATGATCAGCATGACCAAAATCACAAAGCGCAGTGATTTTGCTTTTTCCACAAAAAACAAAATCTCCCGTTTGGCGACTTGCACTTCTTCATGCGTCGAGTCGGAAATCCCCGGCACGAAATGATCGAAGAAAAAATCGAAGACGCGGTTGCTGAAAATCTCTTCCTGCTGGCCGTCCATCCCGCTGATGGGCACTTTTTCGCTGGATGTGAAGGCGGATATGATAGTCAGCGAAATGGCCAGGATGGGCACCAGCGAAAGGATTGTCGTGTATCCGCAAACGGACGCATGCGCCCAGACGCTCTTTTCGTTGACGAGCTTCCAGACGATGCGCAGGCTGTTGACAAAACGCACAGCCGCGCGGCTGAGACGAGTGGGCGTCAAGTCGCTGGACGGCTTTTTGAGCTGACTCGGTTCCTGTTTTACTTCGGTCAATGGCATCCTCTATTGATTCATGTCTTTAAGCCAATCGATGATGGTATCCGCCGGAGCGGAAGATTCAAGCGTTTCGAAAAGATCTGGCGAGCCGGCGCTTCGATACGCGGCGGCCGCCCATCGGACGTCGAGCCGGCCTTCCGTATTGTGGATGAGAAGCGGGGCGGGCGCCAAAAGGGCCTGCGCTGCGCGTACATCCCCGGCGCGGCGCAATCC
>JAFGTC010000131.1 GCA_016934335.1 Candidatus Omnitrophota bacterium
GAGACCTTTGTCTAAAATGCCGATGATGACTGCGCCCAGCAGCGTGCCGTACATGGTTCCGATGCCGCCCGTGAAACTGGCGCCGCCTACGACGGCTGCGGCGATGGCGTTGAGCTCGAACGCCATGCCTGATCCCGGTTCGGCGGAATAGAGTTGCGACGTGTGAATCATTCCCGCGATGCCGGTCAGGACGCCGCAGATTATATAGACGAACATTTCGGTTCGAACTAAAGGTATCCCTGTGAAGCGCGCCGCTTCTCGACTGCCCCCGATCGCGTAGCAATACTGCCCGAATCGCGTGGCGTGCAAAAGAAAGGTCATTATGACGAACAAGGCGAACATGATCAAAACAGGGATGGGAATCTTTCCCCAAAGATAGCCGTTGCCCAAAAAGAGAAACCAGGTTTGCTCGTCAGGGACGGGAATGGGGCGCGCTTGATTGAAGCAGTATGCGCCGCCCCGCGCAATCTGCATGGTGGCGAGCGTGATGATGAAGGCGGGCATGCGTGTTTTGGCCGCACAGACGCCGTTGAACAATCCAAAAAAAGCGGCGACGCTCAAACCGGCCAGAATGGCGAGAAACAAGCCGGCGGCCGTTGGCATAGTTTGGCTGGTTAATGTCAGTATATAAACCGTCGATGTTCCAACCAACGCCAAAACGGCCCCGACGGACAAATCGATTCCCCCTATCAGAATCGTAAGCGTCATACCAAATGCGATGATGGCGTTCACGGAAACTTGCTGAAACAAATTCAGCAAATTATCGACAGTGAAGAAATTGGGCGCCCAATTGCCGAATAGAATTAACAAAATCGCCGTAGCGATCAGCAATGGTGCGATTTGTTTCATTACCCGCATATTATGCCGCTCCAGGTTGGTTCAGCTCATTTCGGCTGAGTTATATTGAAGTGAACAATAGTCCATTCCCGTTCATGGGAACAGAAAATAGAAAATACACAGAATAAGACAGTTTGCCAAGAAGCGGATCAATGAACGGGCGGCCCGGAGCAATGCGCCGAACCGCCTGTCCATAGCGTTTGATTTTCCAGCCGGATCTTCCAAGTATGAATGACATGGATTAAATATAAAATTGCCGCGATTATAAATCGAGTTTTACATCGAAGGCTTCGGGGGTCGCCATCATCTGATCCCATGTGACGTCTTCGCCGCTGTAGGCGGCCATTCGTCCGAGTACGCCGGTCAGCGTGCTCTGCACGGCTTCGTCTCCATGATTGATATAATCGCCGGAGCGCAGAGCTTTGACAAAATCCTTGACGTTGTTGTTGACTCCGGAATTCCACGTGTCATCGTGATCGACGCCTTCCCACGGATGGTCGCCGAGTATGCGCACCGGTCCGTTGTAATGGCAGTCGGCGGTTCCCTGCGAGCCGTACATGCGCATGCAAAGGTCGTCGTAGCCTTTCGTGAATTGAGCGGAGCTGAAATCGACTTTCAATCCATTGGGATACCAATAGGTCACGATGAAGTGATCCCAGCAGTCGCCTACGTCGACGCGCGCTTTGCGCCCGCCTGTTCCGTGAGCTTTGATCGGGTGGGTTCCCGCGTACCAGTTGGCTACGTCGAGAACATGAACGTTTTGTTCGACAATGATGTCGCCGGACAGTTCAATATCGAACACCCAATTGCGCAAACGGGCCTCGTCTCTGGACATGTTCGGTTTGGATTTTACGCCCAACCGTCCGGCGTGGTAATAAATATGTCCTAAAACAAGATCGCCGATGGCGCCGTCATGAACCCGCTGGAGCGCTTCCTTGAAATGGGGGCTGTTTCGAGTTTGAAAATCGACCAGAAAATTCAGTTTGCCTTTGGCCTCACGCGCTTGTTTTTTGATGCGCAGGCAGCCGGCCGCGTCGGCGGCGACCGGTTTGGCCATCCAAACATGCTTGTTGGCGGCGACGGCCGCTTCGACCTGGTCGGGATGGAAATAGGGAGGGCTGGTTATCGCTACGGCGTCCAACTTCGAATTCATTAATTCATGGTAGGCGTCAAGTCCGCGGTAAAGACGCGAGGAATCGATGTCGAAGCGCACTTGGACATCCTCCAGGCGGTCGGCGAAGGGATCCTGAGCGGCGACCACTCGGATGTCGTCAGGCGCGTTTTCCTGGAATTTTCTTGCGATAAAATTTCCTCGCCCGCCGCAACCTACGATTCCGAATTCAATTTTGGAATTTGCGGTCGAACCGGTTATGGATTGAGCGTTCACCAGCATGAAGGCCGTCGCTCCGGCGGTGGATTGTAGAAAACGTCGGCGATTGTTCTGAATTTTTGGTTGATCTGTCATGATTATCCTCACCAATATTTAGAGTAACAAAACCTTAGCATACAGATCACTAGAAGACTAGAAAGCAATTCGTCAGGTAAATTGATTTCTACTCAATTGCGAACTTGAAAAGTTCATTCAGTAATAGGAATAATTCCTATCGATTAATCGATTTACATGTTCTCGATCATGTGGTACTATTTAAAAAATCTTGATTGCGGTAGGATTTTATTATGAATATTGTCTGTAAAAAATGCTTTCGGGTTTTGAAGAATAATCAGTGGATCCAAGACGTTCTGCCCATTGAGAAGGTGAGTTATACGGTTTGTCCTTCCTGCCAGATGAAGGAAGGATCGATTCCCGCAAAATCCTATCGAGGCATGGTCTATCAAGAAAAACTGCGTCAAAAAACAAAATAACGATTTACTCGTTATTTTGAGCCTTCCTCCAAAGCCGTCCCTGTTCCGCAGGATTTGTTTGACTTAAGTTTTTTCGATCACCCGCTTTTGATGACCAGGTAGCGCATGGGGGCGTCGCCCGCGTTTCGGATTCCATGCGGTAGGTTCGGCGGACAATAGAGCGACGAGTTTTTCCCAACGATTTTCGAGCGGCCGTCCAACGTAAATTCGGCGGCGCCCTCCAGGATGAAGTAGATTTCCGCTTCCGGATGGGAATGCGCGCCGTGATGAGCAGTGCGGGCGTTGACTTCCGACATTTTAAGATTCAATCCGCCGGACAATTTTTGGGGAACAAACCAGAACGCCCAGCCTCGATCATTCTTCTGAATCGCGTCTTCGGACAATTCCATCACGCAATTATCCAGTGTAAAAGACGAGGCGTTTTCTTGAATGCTGGATTGCGCGTTAGTATTGACCGGATTGAACATCTTTCCCAAAAGAAATCCCGCCATAAAAGCGATCGCCGCAATCATGCACCATTGTTTCATCAACGCCCGCTCCTTTCCAATTGATTTTCGATCCGAATGCGCCTCGATTTTCACGATGCATAATCATCGCGAACAAGAGCCTCGAACTCGCTGAAGTCGATTTGCTTCTCATCTCGCAGTTTTTCGAGATTATTCCACAGATTTTCATGCATGCTGAGGACGCCCGACTTGATATGATTGGCGGCGTCGCACAGAGGGATGCAAATTTCACCGGTGCTGTCGGCGAGGCGCGCGCTATCGATCGCTTCTTCAATGCGCTCTAAAGCGATTTTGCAGGTTTCATACGAAATGATGATCGAATCAAGGTAATGAAGAAGGTGGGGAGCGATATTTTCTCGATCCGCGAGTTGATTCCGCACCTGTCTCGCTTCATGAAAAAGAAGATCGAATATCCCGTCGCGTAAAAATCTCTTTTGGCTCATGAATCTCTCCAGGATGTGATTGATTTTGTCTGCCATCTTACAGCATATTGTTGCAGAAGCGTATGTTTTTTGGATAAAAGTTTGAATTAATTTTAAAAAATCTAACAAAAAGAGGGGGGAAGAGAGGAGTTGATTATTCATAATCTCATATTTTTGAATATGTTATGAGATTGATTTTCATGCCGGGGGAAAAATGGGAAAAAAACTAGAAAAAATATTGACAATTTGAAAAATTATCGTATACTTGGTCATATCATTGTTGAGTGATCCGAGTTAAAGAATGGATGTTTTGTAAGAGTTAGACTGCTTTGGAAATAGATTTTATGGATGTTTTATTTGTAATTATATTGAGCATTAATCTGATTAACTGTTATATAATAATTCATAATGTGAGGGAAACCGCCGGAATCTTTGAAGGGGTTCATTCACTGAAACAGGGTGGTTTTTTTTGAGGGTAAAGAGTTTACTAATAAAAGTAAGTACGTAACGAAATTTTGCATTCAGGAGAATCGCCATGGATGCCGCCATCCGCAAAGTGAAAAGGTTTCTCCAAGAAGACCAGGGCCCGACCGCCGTCGAATACGCCGTCCTGCTGGGGTTGATCATGATGGTCATTATCGGCAGCGTTACCGCTTTTGGCCTGAAAGTCACGGAGATGTTCACGGATACTACGCAAACGATCGCGCTGGCTTCGGAGAGCGGTTGAGAATAGAAAATAATGAGAATTAAAAACCTTACAAAATTGTAAGGGATCTTCATAACAAACGCAATGGAGGAAAAGATCATGACGAAAGCAATCCAAGCCGTAAAGCAGTTCTTAGTAGCAGAAGATGGCCCGACCGCCGTCGAGTATGCCGTAATGTTGGCCCTGATCATCGTTGCCTGTGTAGGCGCTGTTTTAGCTTTAGGAAGTAGAGTCGAACAGACATTCAATGAGGCAACGGGTGTAATTGGCGGGACGGATCCTGCTGCAGGTGGATGATTGTGTCTGTGAAATAAGTGATTTTGAGGGAGAGTTACAGGGGCGAATCGAGGGCGTGAGGATATATGGCATGAAACTGTAACTCTCCCTCAAAGGGATTTTGTGATGAAGCCAATTTGAGATGAGGAGCCCAATAAAATCATGAGACCTGAAATTGTAAGCGCCATAGTGATTCTCGGCTTCGCCGCCTACATCGACTGGAAGGAGCATCGTGTTCCCAACTGGCTGACTTATTCCGCCTGGGGATTGGGCGTTCTGTTCCATATCGCAACCGGCGGAATGGCGGGCCTGGGAGCAAGTTTGCTGGGAACCGTCGTGGGTCTGGCTACGCTGATCGTCCTTTACGCCTTATGCGGCATGGGGGCGGGCGACGTGAAACTGATGGCCGCCGTCGGCGCCTGGGTAGGCGCAGGGGCGACCTTTCAGGCGTTCATCTGGATCGCTCTGGTCGGCGGAGTCATGGGGCTTTACATGATTCTGCGCTCGAAAGAGAAGCGCGATCGCCTCTGGACCACCATCATCGCGGCGCGAAATCTTTTTGCATTGAAGCGACTGGATTTGGGGCGGACGGAGCAAGCGCCGAGCCGCATTCTTTTGCCGTATGGAGTGCCCATCGCCATTGGTTTTTACGCGTACTTTATCTTCGGAGGATTGATCTGATGAGCGGATCCATGATTTCCCGATTCCGTCAAAGCGAACGCGGGGCCGCGGTGGTTGAGTTTGCCGTCGTGCTGCCTCTCCTATTGACTTTTGTGTTTGGCATCATGGAATGGGGGCGAATCATGTCGGTGTCTCACGCTTTAAATAATGCGGCGCGGGCCGGCGCGCGAATCGGCTGTCTGCCCGGCGCCAACAATACGAAAGTGTTGGACGCCATCGATCAGGTGTTAAGCGCCAGCGGCTTGTCTGCGTATACCTATGAATTGAGTCCAAGCGACGTTTCATCGGCCGCGAGAGATTCATCCATCAGCGTCACCGTTCGAATCGATTACGAATCGATCGGCTTGGTTGTCGGATATTTTCCCATGTTTAACGGCATGCAGTTGACCGGCTCGGTCGTGATGCGCAAAGAAGGATTCACCTGATTCTTTTCGTAGGAAACTTGAAATTGTACGACATTTTAGGATGACTGTATTTTTTGTTTTTACTTTTTGTTATGGAAGGGCAGGGGGAGAGGATCGAGCGCTCCCCTTTTTTGATGATCGGGATTTCGAGGGATTACGGCTCGAAGCCAGGAGGTAATCATGACCAAGCGGGCAGGCATGTTGGTATTAGCGGTCGCTCTCTTTTCGGGGCTGATCTGCAGCGCCACAGTAATGAAATACGTCAATCAAGTCAGCGAAACAACGGTGGCGCCTGTAGAAACCACCCCTGTTTTAGTGACCAAAGTCAGTGTTCCGGCGGGCGGCAGCATTCTCAATTCCCAGGTCGAACTGGTCCAGCGCCCTGTCGACAGCATTCCGGAAGGCGCCATACGAACTCTGGAGCAAGGGGAGGGGCGCGTCGTTCGCACAACGCTGTATCCCGGCGAAATGGTAATGGAAGAGCGCTTGATCAAGCGGGGATCGATGGGAGGACTGCCTTCGCTGATCCCCAAAGGCATGCGAGCCATCACCCTGAAAGTCGACGACACCATCAGCGTCTCCGGATTTGTCCGACCCGGACATTTTGTGGATGTTCTAACCACAGTCGATATTGATGACAGCCTGGGGGGAACCATCACCAAAACGATATTGCAGTCCGTGCAGGTCGTGGCGACCGGCCGTGAAATTGAGAACGTTGAAGGCGAAGAAAACACCAAGCTCGTCCCCACCGTCACCGTCCTGGTGACATTGGATCAAGCGGAGCGCCTGGCCTTGGCGACCAATGCGGGATCCATCCGGTTGGTGCTTCGCAATCATGAAGATTTGAATGAAACCCCGACGGAAGGCGTGACCCTTTCCAGTTTAATCCCTCAGTCCAAGCGTCATGTCGAGCTGCCGATGCCTGTGTTGGTTGAGGAGGAAATCGAAACTGAACCCGAACCGGCGCCTCCTGCGCCGCAATTTCATGTCGTCGAAGTGTATCGCGGGACGCAGCGAAGCGAAGTGGCTTTGCAAGAATAAGCGCCGCCGACGACGATTGATAAAGGGACGCGAAGGAGATCGCCATGTTGTACGCAAAGGAAATTTATCATTCCCACTTTCTTCATTCGAGCCGATCTAAACGTTTGATTGACACGCTATGCTATGTGCTGCTGTTCTGCTGCGCCGGCGCTTTCGCCATGTTGTTTTTCGCATCGAACGGATGGGCTCTGCCGACGATCGATGAACTGCTGCCGAGCAATGAACAGCTGACAGTCGTCGTGAATAAATCGGCTTTGGTCAAATTGAATCAGCCTGTCAAGCGCGTATCGATCGTCGCGCCTGACATCGCCGATGTTCAAATTCTTGAAGAAAAACAGATTCTCGTCACCGCGCAGTCCGTGGGCGAGACTACTTTGGTTATATGGCAGGAAGACGGCAGCGTGCGCACCATCGATGTGATTGTCGAAGTCAACACGAAGCAGCTTTCCGATACGCTGCTTTATACCATGCCCGATGAAGCCATCGAAGTCGTTCCCATGAATCAGGGCGTCGCGCTGCGCGGTCAGATCCAGGAAATCGGGAAAGTAGATCAGGCGATGAGCATCGCCAGTTCGTATTCCGAAGAAGTCGTTAATCTCATGGATGTACCCGGCGTGCATCAGGTCATGCTCAAAGTGAGAATTGCGGAAGTGGCCCGTTCGTTCAGCGAAGAGGCCGGAGTGAACTTTCAGATTTTGGATGATTCGTTTCAAGGAACGAATGTTCTGGGCGGCCTGGTTTCGGGAAATTTGAATAGTCCGGATTTATCGGTCAGCGATGCTGTGACCATGTTTCTAGGATTCCCCAAAAGCGACGTCAATGTCTTCATCCAGGCTCTCCAGGAAAGGGGGCTTCTGCAAATTTTAGCCGAACCCAATCTTGTGGCCCGCAGCGGGGAGACGGCCAGTTTTCTGGCGGGCGGCGAGTTCCCGGTTCCCATCGTGCAAGGCGGGATAAGCGATTCGATTTCCGTCGAGTACAAAGAATTCGGCGTACGATTGACATTCACGCCGACTGTCTTGAGCCCTCGCGACATTCGTTTGGATCTCTCCCCCGAAGTCAGCGACTTGGATTTTGCGCAAGGCGTCGTGTTGAGCGGATTTCAGATTCCGACGGTTATTACTCGGAGGGTGCAGACTGTGGTTCATCTGAAAGACGGTCAATCGTTCGCCATCGCGGGGCTCTTGAGCAAAAACAAACAGAAGAATCATCGCAAAGTGCCTTTTGTCGGCGACATTCCTTTGTTGGGCGGTTTGTTTCGCGGCAGCGAACTCTCTGAAGATGAGACGGAGTTGTTGATTATGGTGACGCCGCATCTGGTCGCCCCGCTTTTGGACGGTCCTTCTTATCCTATGCCGGGCGATTCTCTCAAGGGGCTTGAATCCGATCCCTTCGCTCCAGACGGAGACAAGTTGCCGCCGTCAGTCGACGAAAGCGCGTCGATCGATGAACCGGCGATTCATGACAAAGAGATTCCAACTCTCTATCCGCAGAACAATGTTCGGACCATGGGATCTAAAACGCGCACCATTCGTTCCGCGAATGCGGGATCGGAGGCGCCGTCAGTGAATTTGCGCCAAGGAAGGATTATCGATAGTCTGCATTCCACCGAGCCGGATGTGAATTCGTCTATGCCGGCTGCTTCTTCCATCCCCGATCCGAAAATCAGCGCGCCGTCCGATGCGCCAATCGAAGAAAATCAATCAGTCGAGCCGGTCACTCGAGCCGACATTGAACCGGCCGAGATCGAAGAAGCTGAAAAGACGGTGGAAGACGTCTTGCCCGATAGTGATTATGCCCCGGCGCCATCGTCTTATCCGAATATGGTTTCTCAAGCGGGCTATAGCAAGCCGGGGCTTATGCCCGCCGGCGTGCAGGATCCGGAGCGGCCCGTCATCGCCTCCGATCGCCGGAAGCGTTCCGACAATCAGGCGCCGGCCATGAATTCTGAGAATGAAAAAGAAGAAGCGGATCAAGAAGCGGGCGCCGTCTTGGCGTCGCGATTTGGACTATAAATACTAAGATATTCGATCGTATTTCAAATCGATTTTTGGATCCACGAACGAAAGAAGAAGGAAAACATGCCAGATCGGCGGAAACATACTTATAGAGAATCTCGATTCTTAATCCAAGAGGAGGCGCATAACGCTGTACAATCCCGTATTGATCCCAGAGTGAATCTAAAATGTTTGTTTGCGTTTGCATCGATTCCATAAAGAGGAACAGGTGCGAGCTGTAATGAGGAGTTAAGCCCATGTCAAGTTCAAACGAACAGATTCAATCCAAAATCCGAAGCGTTCTAGTGGATCGCGATCAGGACGGTTTGACCCAAAGCAAGCAGGCTTTGGAATCTTCGGGGATGGTGGAAATCTGTGCGGAAACAAGTTCTTATGCTCTTGCGGTTTCTCATGTGGATCGAAGCCGCCCTGATTTTGTATTTTGCGGAGTGGACGATGATCCTCATGATGCATTCTCGTTTGTTGAGAAAATTCGAGAAAAATATCCTTTGCTGCGAGTCGTCTGCATAGGAAATAGCAGCGACTCGAATCTTATTTTACGATGCTTTCGAACAGGGGCCGATGAGTATCTCGTCAAGCCTCTTCAAAAGAGCGCTCTACAGGAAATGTTTCCTCGTCTTCGCATCCGGAGCTCGGCGCCCGCGCCCCCCGCGACGGCCACCGAGCCTCAAGGGAAGATTGCTGCGATTTGGGGAAGCCGGGGCGGATGCGGAGCGACTACCCTTGCTTGCAACTTGGCCGACTCCCTGGCCGATTCCTCGCGAACGATATTGATCGATCTCCACGATAAACAAGGCGATTTGGGTTTGTTTTTTGATCAACAATCCCTCTATTCCCTTCGAGACATCTGGGGGCGCGGGGATGGGATCGATGAATCCCTGGTCGAAAGCATCTCGATTAAATTGGAGAATGGCCTGCATCTTCTGCTTCAACCGATGGAAGAGGATGCGAACGCCTGGAATCAAGAAGAATTCGAGCGCTTGATTCGGGTTGTCCGGACCAAATATGAATTCATCGTTTTGGATCTCGGACATGATTTCGAAATGGCCAATCGAGTATTGGCGAAGGTGGATCATTTGTTTCTGGTGGTGGAGCAGACCTTGCCCTCCTTGTATCTCGCCTCCCGAAAAGCGCGATGGTTGGAAGAGATGGAGGTCGATTTAATGAAATTGTGCGTTGTGATCAACGCATTCAATACGCGCAGTTCGGTTACGCAGAAGCATATCACGAAGACGCTGCCTACGCCCAATGTGATTACCGTCCGCGAAGACGAAAAAAATGTTCATTCGGCTATCAACCAAGGGCTTACCTTGCGGCAGGTTTCGCGTTGGGGAAAGGCCTACAAGGATATTGTCAACGCGGCCAAACATCTGACGAATAAATCCCCCAAGAGCGCCGCCCGCGAGCGAAACGTGAACGATCTTGTGCTTCAACCTTTGCTTTCCAATAACACCGCCATGGAGGCCATGCAGTAATCACGGATTGGGAGATTCTGAATGAAATCGACAATGAATCCAACTTCGAATGAAATCGGAAGGCGAAACGGCGAGGCCAAAGGCAGCCGCGCCGTCAACGACATCAAGTCCATCGTTCATCGTCAATTGATCGATCGGTTGGATTTAAGCCGCGTCCGCGATGAAAACAAAGAGGATGTCAAGCGTCAGATTAAACCGGTGATTTTGGAGTTAATCGCCGGACAAGGAACTCCGCTGAGCGGAAGCGAACGCTTGACGCTCGCGGATGAAGTCATGAACGAGGTGTTCGGCTTCGGGCCGCTGGAAGTTCTTCTGAACGATCCCGACGTCAGCGACATTCTCGTCAACAACTGCCATGAAGTGTACGTAGAGAAAAAAGGGAAAATTGAAAAAAGCAATATCCGCTTTCGAGACGATCGACATTTACTGCAGATCATCGATCGCATCGTTTCGAGAGTAGGGCGGCGCGTGGATGAAACCTCGCCGATGGTGGACGCTCGCCTGCCTGACGGCTCCCGCGTCAACGCCATTATCCCGCCCTTGGCGCTCAAAGGGCCGGCGCTTTCGATTCGCCGATTCGGCGTGAATCCTGTTCGCTTGGAGCAGCTGCTGGAGTATCAATCGGTCATCCCCGAAATGGTGGAATTTTTGGAAGGCGCAGTGCGCTCCAAATTGAACATTATCATCTCCGGCGGAACCGGTTCGGGAAAGACGACCCTGCTGAATGTTCTTTCCTCGTTCATACCATCCAACGAGCGCATTATCACGATCGAGGATTCAGCGGAGCTGATGCTGCAGCAGCCGCATGTCGTGCAGTTGGAAACGCGGCCGCCGAACATCGAGGGTCTTGGATGCGTTTCCCAGCGGGAACTCTTATTCAACACTCTGCGCATGCGCCCCGACCGCATCATCCTGGGCGAGGTGCGCGGCGCAGAAGCGCTGGACATGCTGCAGGCGATGAATACCGGCCATGAAGGCTCGCTCACCACGATTCACTCCAACTCCCCCCGCGACGCTTTGAGCCGCATCGAGATGATGGTGACGATGAGCGGATTGGAAATCCCTATGAAATCGGTTCGCCAGCAAATGAGTTCGGCCATTGATCTGATTGTTCAAGCTACGCGATTGATCGATGGAAAGCGGCGCATCGTTTGCATCGCTGAAGTAGTGGGCATGGAAGGCGAAGTGGTGACTATGCAGGATATCTTTCAATTTCAGCAGGAAGACGTCGATTCCGACGGCAATGTCATCGGATCGTTTGTCGCTACGGGCGTGCGCCCCCGCTGCATAAATCGATTGGAGCGGAGCGGCATTCGCCTTTCCGCGGATATTTTCAAGCCCGGCGCCCGCCTGCGAGTCGGAGGCTGATCATGACCCCTCAGATTATCGCGTTAATTGCTTTTGCGGGAACCATGGCGTTCGTTGTTGGCGTCGGATTCTTCCTGGTCACTTGGCTGGGATCCGAACGAACGGCGGTTGAAAAGCGTTTTCATAAGTTATCCAGCAACATGGCCATGCCGGAATATCAGAAGCAGGCCCTGACTTATTTGAAGAAAGAGACCGATTGGCGGCAGTATTCGTTCTTTGCAGAATGCCCCCCTCTGCTCAATCTTCCCGAATTATTCGAACAGGCGGGAATGAAAACCGACGTGGGGCGTTGGCTGCTCTTAGTTATTTCCATCGGGGGGGCTGTCACCTGTTTGACATGGATGCTGAATCTTTCGATTTTGATTGTCCTGCTCGCGGCGGTCTGTTCGTTTGGAGCTCCGTACTTGTATGTGCTGATGAAGCGCAAACAACGCCTGGCGGCTTTTGAAGAAGGATTCGCCCAATCGTTGGAGATCCTGGGGCGATCACTTCGAGCCGGACATCCTTTAACCATGGGGCTGCAGATGGTTTCTTCTGAAATGCCCGAGCCTCTCAGCAGCGAGTTCGGCCGAGTCTTTTACGAACAGCAGATGGGGATGCATCTCGAAGATTCTCTGCGAAGAATGGCGAAGCGCGTTCCTCTGCTTGATTTGCGCTTTTTTGTCTTGTCCGTCTTGATCCATCGGCAAACGGGCGGCGATTTGGCGGAAGTGTTGGATAATTTATCTCACGTCATTCGCGAGAGATTCAAGGTCTTAGGGCAAGTGGCCGCGTTGACGGCGGAGGGGCGTCTGTCGGGATGGGTGTTGAGCATCCTTCCGGTCGCCGTCTTTTTTATGATCAGCGTGATCAATCCCACCTACCTCGATACTCTTATGGAATCGGACATCGGACGAAAAATGCTTTATTTCGCCATTTTTCTTCAGGTGGTGGGGATGATGGTAATACGTAAGATCGTGAGGATTCAGGTATGATCATTGAGCCTTTTTGGATCGGTGTCATGAGTTTTGCCGCGGCGTTTTTATTCGTGCTGGGATTCGCCGCCGTGCTGCGTGTGATTAAACATCCGGTGGACGGCCGAATCGAGCGTCTCAACATGAATTCAAATTCGGCCGCGCCCGCCGCATCGATGTTTCGCCCTGAATTCAACGATCAGAGCGTCGTGGCGTCGCTGGGGCAGAAACTTGCCCCCAAAGATCCCGCGAAGCGATCGATCAGCCAAAAACGGCTGGCGTCCGCCGGATATTACAACCAAAACGCCCTCTATTATTATTGGGTGATCAAGATGATTTCGACCACTTTGCCTCCTGTTCTGGTGCTGGCTTTTTATATCATCAGGAATATCCCGGTCGAATCCGCCATGATCCCCGCGATGTTCGCCTTCGGCGTGGGGATGCTGGCGCCGGATCTGTTTCTTCATTGGCAGAAAAAATCCCGGCAGGATCAAATCTTCAAAGGTTTGCCCGATACCCTGGATTTGCTTTTGGTCTGCGTCGAAGCGGGGCTGGGATTGGACGCTTCCATGCAGAAAGTCAGCGAAGAACTTCACATGAGCTGCCGCGTGCTCAGCGAAGAACTGCAATTGACATGCACGGCCATTCGCTTTGGTCAGGATCGCAATGATGCGCTGCACGACTTAGGCGATCGAACCGATGTCATGGATCTGAAGTCGCTGACTTCGGTGCTGATCCAAGCGGATAAATTCGGCGTCAGCATCGGGCAGTCTTTGCGAGTCCATGCGGATGATATGAGAACCCGGCGGCGTCAGCGAGCCGAAGAAATGGCGGCGAAGACGACAGTGAAATTGATATTTCCTCTTGTCCTTTTCGTCTTTCCCGCCATTTTTGTCGTGCTCGCCGGACCGGCGGCTATCAGCATTTGGGATAATTTTGTGAATCGTTAAATCGGAAAGGGAGTGATGATCATGAGACGAAGTGCGATTCTATTGACCTCTTTTTTAATGATGGCGGGCTGCCAATGCGCTAAAGAAGACGGGCTGGTGCGCCAATCGGACGATCCGTACGGCTCCACCGTCAACGCGCCTTTTACTGCAATGGCGGAAAACGCCTACCAGCCCGATCCCGTTTTAGGCCGGGTTTACTTCGAGTATGACAAGGCGGATTTGTCCGATGTCGCCAAAAGTCAACTGGCGGAGATCGCCAAATTGACTGCGCGCCGCGCGGGATTGGTGGTCGTCGAAGGACACGCCGATCATATGAACACCGATCCCTACAATATACGCTTGGGCTATCAACGGGCGTTGACGGCGGCTGATTATCTACGAAGTGAAGGGGTGTGGGATGAACGCATCGTCATTCGCAGCTATGGCGAAGAGCGGCCCGCCTCCACCAATTGGAAGGATTTGGGGCGGGCTTTGAATCGCTGCGTCGTCGTTCATATGTACGTACAGGGCGAAGGCATGCCTGCTCAGGAATCGACGAAAACAATGGCGGACGTTTATAAAAAATCCGGCGCCTCGGACGAAGGTTCAAAAACAATCGGCGCCATCGAACTGAAATAAACCAAAACGCCTTCATTGTTTTAAAAGCGAAAACGCTTCTTTGATATCATTCAGCCGTGCTTCTATATTCGCGTTTGAGATGAAATGAGCCGCATCTTTTGCACGACATACCTGCTTTGAATGTAAAAAACAAATGATTCAATGAGGTTGGCGATTATGAGTGAGAAATCTTTTAGCGTTTTGAAAAACGAAAAATTACAATCGATTCTGAACAATAACGATTCTTCAGGTTCGACGGATAGTGCGGAAAACGAATCGCATCATGGGTCGGCGGATGCTATGTGCGACCTTCCTAAACCGCCGGGTACGTTTGAAGAAGCGGGATTATCCTCCGCCTTCGTTCAGGATCTTGCCATCAAGCATCTGTATCGAAACAGCGTCTTGACCGGCCGCGAAATTGCCAACCTGCTTCATCTTCCTTATCCATTGATGGAGCCCGTCTTGGAGAAGATGATCGAAATGACCTACGCGGAAAAACGCGGAGGGCAGGGGCTTGGCGGCTCCGTGGATCGATTTTCGCTCACGGAGCGGGGCAAGGCGCAGGCCCGCGATCTCTTGTTGATCGACACCTATGTCGGCCCCGCGCCGGTTCCCTTGAATCACTATGCGGACTATGTGCAAAAGCACAATGTAAAGAGTCTCGACATCGATGAAGATTTATTGCGCTACGCCTGGCGGGATTTTATATTGGATGAGAGCCTCTTTTCTCAAGTCGGGCCGGCCATCTGCTCGGGGAAATCGTGCTTTTTATACGGACCTCCCGGAACCGGGAAAACGACGATCGCCAAAATGATCGCTCGATTGTTGGATGAAAAAGTGGGCGGCGTCGCCATTCCGCATGCGGTGATTGTCGGCGACAGCATTGTGCGTTTATATGATCCCATCTATCACAGAGCCATCAATACATTTAAAAATAAGACCAGCAAAAGCGGATTGTTCGATTTTAACCAGCATGATCGGCGCTGGGCGCCCTGCCATCGACCCTGCGTCATCGTGGGCGGCGACTTGATGTTGGATATGCTGGATTTACGCTACAACGCCACATCGAAATTTTATGAGGCGCCTCTGCAAATGAAAGCCAACGGCGGAATCTTCATCATCGATGACTTCGGCCGCCAAATGGTCAAGCCTTGCGATCTGCTGAATCGCTGGATCGTCCCCTTGGAAAATCGCATCGATTTTCTCACTTTGCATACCGGCAAGAAATTTTCGGTACCCTTCGAACAACTGGTTGTTTTCGCCACGAATCTCGATCCCAATGATTTGGCGGATGAGGCGTTCTTGCGGCGCATCCGATATAAAATCTTCATCGGCGAACCTTCGATCGAAGCCTATAAATCCATTTTCGACGACGAGTGCAAAAAGAAGGAGTTGCAGTACGACGCCGGCGATCTGGATTTTATCATCCAAAAATTTTACAAAGGCGGGAAGCGCCCTCTGCGCGCCTGCGATCCGCGCGACATGACCGATTTAATCGTGGATTATTGCAAGTTTAACAGTCTGCCCCGGCGAATCGAGCGAGACATTTTCGATATGATTGCAACCGATTATATGCGAGATTTGCAAAGCGTCGGGAATAAGCCGTCCAAGGATTTCAAAGAAAGCGAGGCGAAGAATTATCAACAGACGCTAAGCGCTTCGGCGTAATCGATGATCCTGCCAAAGAATGAATCCAGCGATGGGAATTGCGAGCCCGGCCTCTGTTCAAAGCGCCGGGCTTGTTGTTTGGAAATCATGGCGTCATTTTTCTCCGTGCGCCGTTCGATCCGTCTTGTCTGCACGCGCAAAGAGGATAGAGTTATGGCGACCATTTTAATAGGAAAGTTGAGATAGGCGCTGCATGATAACCAACAATATTCTCGATTTAATTGGAAACACTCCCCTGTTTCGACTCCAAAACGAACGCGTGTACGCCAAATTGGAATTTCTGAATCCCGGCGGCAGCATCAAAGACCGCGTCGCTTTAGCCATGCTGGAAGGCGCAGAGCGGGACGGGCGGCTGCGGGAAGGCTCCATCATCGCGGAGCCGACCTCAGGAAACACCGGCATCGGCATCGCTTTGGTGGGCCGCTTAAAAGGCTATCAAGTTCGCATCGTCATGCCAGAGAACATGAGCGAAGAGCGCAAAAAACTGATTCGCACTCTGGGCGCCGAACTGATTCTAACGCCGGCTCGAGACAGCATTCAGGGAGCGGTGGACCATGTTCGCAAAATGGCGGAGAAGGATCCCCGAGTCTATGTTCCCCAACAATTCGAGAATCCTGATAATCCGCGCGTTCATTATGAAGAGACGGCGCACGAATTATGGCGGCAGATGACCGGCGATATCGATTGCTTTGTTGCGGGCGTCGGCAGCGGCGGCACTCTTCAGGGGGTGGGGCGCTATCTCAAAGAACATAAGCCGGATGTCAGGATTGTCGCCGTCGAACCTAAAAACGTTTCCGCTCTGTTAGGTCATGAGCCCGGGCTGCATCAGATTCAAGGCATCGGAGACGGTTTTATCCCCGCTGTTCTGGATGTTTCCCTCGTGGACGACGTCATTGAAGTGTCGGATGAGGATGCGATCGAAACCACGCGAAGCCTGGGGCGCGATTTTGGCTTGTTGGCGGGCATCTCGTCGGGCGCGAATATCTGGGCCGCCCGTCAAATGGCGCAAATGATTTCCGGCAACGTCGCGACGGTCCTGCCGGATCGGGCCGAGCGCTATTTCAGTACGTCTCTCATGTGATTTTTTCCTATTTCCCCTATAATTCGCTCTGAGGTGAATTTTGAGCATAGGTGCATGATGAAGATTCCCATTGTACTTGGCAAAAAAGCAGACGGCGCCTTCTATGCGAAAACCCTGCAGGAGCCGGACTGCTGCGCCGAAGGCCGCACCAAGGACGAAGCCGTGAAAAATATCCGCGAGGAAATTCGCTATCGGCTGGAAGTCTGCGCCTGCGCATGGCTGCATGAGAATGCGATCGAAATCGAGGTGCGGAGAGAGGTTGACTGAAACGGTATCATAATGCAAGCAAAGCCGGCTTAGGTTTTCCTGTTTTTTCTTATGCCTACAACATGGATCATTGTCGATTGAAATTGGGATCAAAGCGGATAATCATGATTTTTTGCCATATTTTCCTGGATAAGCCATTGGTGAGATTGTCCAGTTCATTCACGGCGTTATTGGCAATCGAATCGTCGTAATTCTGAACATACAAATAGCCGATTTTGCTGACCAGCGACAACATTTCCGAGCAGTAATCCAGATAGCGGCTTAGCTGATAATCTGTTAACGCCCTTTCGGGGGAGTGCGGCGTCGGCATATTGATTTTAGAAATGCCCGCGGGATCTTTGGTTAATTGATGCGCGTCGACGATATGCGCAATGCTTCGCAGGCGATTCACGGCGTTAATAATGCGCTTGCGCTTTCTTCGATTTTCCCACGTCATTAAAAATAAGATGCCCGCTCCTATGAGCACGATTTCATTGAGTCCCGCTTCAGTTAATTGGATGAAATCGACCATGTTGATTTCATGAAGGTTCAAGTTCAGTTGTTGAATGGATGCGGCCAATAGTAAGCCAAGCAGACAAATCACCGTATAAACAAAAAGCCGCAAAAAATAACTCGGACGGGATATCCAGCGGACGGTTTTGTCGGTTTCTAAGGAAATCTCATGCAGCGCTTGACATACGGATGAAAGCCCCGATTGGGGAAAGCGGTCGTTGATGCGTAGAATGAGACGCTCAATGGTTTTCTGAATTTCTTCGATTCGCAAAATGATTTTCGCTTGGTCGCCCATAATCTTCCATTTTATCCCTTTATATTTTTTGATTCTATCGCATTATTGTTTAGATTTCATTGCATTGCATGAAAAATGTGAATCATAGTGGAAATTGCTTAAACTCTGTTTTTTTAATTCAGGATTCTTGAAAGACTGGTCTTTCAACCTATCTTCTGCGTATGATAATGTATTGAAAAATAGGCGTTCTTTTCCTATTGAACAATCATATCCTCATCTTTAGTTAGAGCGCTAGAGCGGAGGAGACATCGTTAATGACGCCTGAATGAATCATGCAAAATGATTCGCTTTGAGCAGCGCGAAAGGATGGAATACAAGATGGACCGAAGACGATTCATGCAAAAGTGCGCCTGCTCGCTTGGCGCGGCGAGCGTTGGAGTCAGGGCTTTCGCACAGGCGCACGATGCGCCGGCGAATGCGCAAAATAAACCGCCGAACATTGTTTTTATTCTAGCGGATGATATGGGGTATGGAGACATCCAGGCCTATAATCTCGAATCAAAAATACCCACCCCGAATTTGAATCGCCTTGCGGAGGAAAGCATCCGGTTTACGGACGCCCATTCCGGATCGGCGGTTTGCACTCCGACCCGGTACGGATTATTGACCGGCCGCTACTGCTGGAGAACGCGCCTCAAAAGCGGCGTGCTTTTCCCGCCCGATGACAAACCGCTGATTGATCAAGACCGCTTAACCATTGCCGGAATGCTGAAAAAATATGGGTATTACTCCGCCTGCATCGGCAAATGGCATTTGGGCATGGAATGGGGCCGCAGCGAGCTGGACGAAAACCGAGTCGATTTTAACAAGCCCATCCAATACGGGCCGACGGATACGGGTTTTGACGAATTCTTCGGTATCGCCGGATCGCTGGATATGATTCCTTATGCTTTTTATCGAAACCATACGGCGGTTCAAAGAGTCGTTGAAACGCAGCCGGCCTTGAAATTCCCCCGGTTCATTCGCCAGGGCCCCAGAGCCAATGGCTTCGATCCCGGGCGGGTTTTGGATGAACTGACGAAGCAGGCCGTCGATTTTATCCACCGGCGCGCCAGGGAAAGTAATCCCTTCTTCTTGTATTTCCCCATGACGGCTCCTCATAAACCCGTTTGGCCCGCCGAGCGTTTTCAAGGGAAGACGGATCTTGGCCCTTACGGCGATTTTGTCGCTCAAACTGACTGGACCGTCGGCCGGGTTTTGCAGGCGTTGGAAGAGACCGGCGCGGTGGATAATACCCTGGTGATGTACAGCAGCGACAACGGATCGTATATGTATCGTCTATCTCAAAACGAACCGGACCATGTGCAGGATTCCGGCGTTCAGGGATATCATCCTTCGAATCATCAACCCAATGGGCCATGGCGCGGAACCAAGGCGGATATCTGGGAGGCCGGCCATCGCGTGCCGCTTATGGTTCGCTGGCCGGGGCGTGCGAAGCCAGGCGCGCAATGCGATCAAACCGTCTGCCTGACAGATGTTTTCGCCTCCTGCTCGGATGTGGTCGGTTTTTCGATTCCCAAACAAGCCGGTGAAGACAGTTTCAGTCTGCTTCCTTTAATCGAAGGCAAAACGGATCGCATTGCCCGCGCGCCCGTCATTCATCATTCTGTGAATGGTATGTTTTCCCTACGCGATGAGAAATGGAAAATGGTGTTCGGCGACGGCTCCGGCGGCCGGGAAAAGCCGGTTGGAAAACCGTTTCGAGAGCCGTATTTCTTGTTTGATTTGGAAGCCGATCCTCAAGAAACGACCAACTTGATCGCGAAGCATCCGGAAATCGCCCAGCTGCTGCAAGAGAAACTTGAAGCGATCATGAACAGCGGCCGCAGCCGTTAAGCCTGCAACTTGAATCTCCAGCCAAATAAAATCCCTCCCGGCGCAGAGTCTCATGCAATGCGCCGGGAGGTTTCTGAATAGTGATCTTGTTCGTAAATGGATGAGCTCTTGAGGCTTTATTTTCCGGCAGGAGAATGGAGATTAATTCCTCATCCGTCCGACCGTCAATGCTTTTGAACAAAAAAGAATTGTCGCAGGCGGCAGGCGTACTCATTGAGCATCCGCGCTGGAATCAAGTCGGGCGGGGATATGACGCTCGCTTCCGAGTTCATGATTCGAATCCTCCTTACAAGCAGCGAATAATCCCAACCCGAAATGGCAGCCAAAGAAAGAAAAGACAAGGCGCATATGATCCACTATTCAATTTTGGCGAATAAGCCCAGCCCGCAATGGCGGCCGGCCCCAATGGCGAGCGGGCCATGGACTTTTAAATCTTCTTTAAATTGAATCCTCAAGTGCACGGCGGTCTGGCTTAGCAAGTAACCGGGGCGTATATATCCGGTTGGTTTTTTATCGCTGTCATATTTATGCGCGGTGAGCGATTTGGGAAAACACGAGAGAGCGCTCCATTCAAACTCGCAGGCCTGTTCTACGCCGGCTTGAGCCAACGCTTTTTCAATCAACTTACGCGTCTTCTCCGGCTTATGGTCGTCGTGGCCGGGAAGAATCACCGGCGTAACGCTTGCCCACGTTCTGGCTGGTTGAGTATAGAAGCGTGCGACATTGTCGTAACGAACTCTCACAAGCGCTGGGGGATTTTTTATTTTTGTTTGCGATGTCGGTTCAAGAAGTTCGCCGTCCAACCGCCTTGCCAGATGCTCTAGATAATCGTCGTCGCCCAATGGGGCGGCAATCATCACCCGCCGTACTGACGGCTCTGTGTGGATGTGTCCGATAGAGGGCAGAGGCAGATAGGAAAACTGACTATGCTCTGAAGAATTGGATTGTACATGACCGGCCACATAGGATTCGATCCAATCTCCCGATTTTCCTTCCGGCGGCGATTTCAACATTGCCTCGACGGCGAGATGGCGAACCATGCCGGCAATATGGACAAGCCTGTTCTGAGGATAGCGGAAAAACGAACCGTCGTCTTTGCGAAGTTCGAAGACGATGTAGGGGCGGCCGATTGGACGTTCAATGCTTGTATAAAATATTTCGTTAAAGACTTTGGGTTTATCGACTGTTTGCAGCGGCTTGCCATGTTCAATGCGGTTTAATGATAAATTATAACAATGCTTCAAATCATGAAATGTGCTTTGCTTTGTATTTTCATCTATAGCAGGAGTTCGCAGCATTCCTTCATCGCGATGCACACCGGGCTTGGGGAGCCAGCGTATTCCTGGCAGCGTTTTTATTTCAGTTTGGAAAATAGTACGAGAATCGGCAAATGCCATATCAATTCCCCATCCTAAACAAATTAGATTACGCGCCACTTTATGAAGTTGTTCTATGCAAGGATTTGATTCGTTGCTTATATCCCAAATGTAATGAATAACAGGATCATCCAACAAAATCATTGGCATGGTTAGTTTCGCTGTCAATCGTTCCTGGCGATCAAATTTTTTGTCGCCATCATTGTTGGGAACGAAACGCGTAATGCATGTTCCCTTCTTGGCTCGCGGTGCGATAATAATCGGTGGTGCAAGAGATTGCAGCCACTCAAGCGCCTGAGTAACAGAAGATTCGATCTCTCCACACCGGGCGTTTCCAGCAACCAATGCTTGAAAAACTCGAAAAGGAGAGGGAGGCCATTCTTGAGGTCCGTCGCGATCCAGCAGTCCATGATAGCGATTATCAATCCATTGAATTGTAAGAAGGAGATGCGTCATTGCGAATTCTCCGAAGATTCATCTTGATCATTTGCTGAATCAGTCTTTGTTTTTTGCTCTTTTTTAAACTGGCTGATCATATCTACCATTTTTTTATGCGCCTCATGAGAATCTTCATGGTCAATTGCAATTTTTAATAGATCGTTGACAATTGGGAGTATACAGTCAGGTAATGTTTCGTTATTAGACATTGATTCCAAAAGACTTGCAACTTCTTGGAAATCTTCTATTTTCTTAACACACGGTTTACCTTTTCTTGGTTTTACCCCGATATTTTTTTTTACTTTTTTCAATTCCTCATTTACTGGTTTGAAAGGATCCTTATTTTGAAGATCAAATTTAGTAAGATTTTTTTTTGTAATTGGACCTAATTTGCGAATCTTATCTCTATCCTCTTTTGACCTTGACAAGAAATTTTCAGCAACATCCTTTTCAAAGATAACATCATTATAATCTCTTTGTTTATCAGAAATATCAGCCTCTTCAAAAAATTTGTTTCTCGCAGTTTTTGCATAATTAAGTATTTCTTCCATATCATATGACCAAGATTCGGATTCTTTCGAGCGATATATTAATAGGCATGTTTTCCCATCGTTATTCTCATCGTTATTCCCATCGTTATTCTCATCGTTATTCTCATCGTTATTCTCATCGTTATTCTCATCGTTATTCTTATCGTTATTCTTATCGTTATTTGAGAAAACGAGATGACAGCCTTCTCGAAGATTTAGGTCTGGTTCATAAGTTGCAGCGACTAACGCTAAACCGAGTATGTATTGTTGTAATAAATCTGTCTCTTTTTCTGTAAAGCCTTTCAATGTTCGAATTGCAGCCAAATTCAGGTTGACTGTCCTGACGAGTGTGCTCTTATCAGTAAGTTTAACGCCTCCGACAGCCTGTGTATTGAGCGCATGCACCATACCTTCTTGTGATAAATTGCTATCTTCTCCTTTTCCTTTTTCTATATCTTCATGGATTGCTCCGACATCAACATAATTTACAGCAGGCGTGAATTGTGCAGAACGAGATAATTCGAGAACATTAGTAGCGCGAATCTGAGCTTTCAGAACTCTTTGAACTTTTACATAAGTTGAGCGAGAATCCCATACCCCAAAAACAAGCGATGTTGGAGCAATTTTTGCTAGACCAAAGTAATTTTTTTGCTTAGCGTCAGTAAATGCTTGATGAAAATCAGCTGCCATAGATGAAAATCGCACGACAGCATCGCCAGCACGATGACCTACATCTAATAAGTTGACTGTCTCCTCACCTACTGTGATTTCAATTTGAGGTACAAGATTTCCATCATCAATAGTTTTGAATATCGGTTCAATTCGATTGCTTTGAGATTGGGGGCTATCAATTTCACAAATATTAGTCCCATCTGGAAATCGATCAATATTATATCCTGGTTTTTGATCTTCCTTCTTATTTCCCTTATCCGACTTTGAATCAGGAGGTAATTCAACCATGACTCGATAATCACCGTCTTGAACTACATGCGTTCTGATGTTCCATTTGTTTAAAGGATAGGTTGGAGGGAATATCACCTGATCATCCATATCCACTGGAACAAGCGGCTGTTTAATGATTAAAGCTACCAGCCCATCATCTTTTAGAAATTCATCGATTGTAATCTTTTTCATTATGGTTCCTTTCTAGTTTAGCTTGAGAATAAGCTTTGTGTTTTCGCTGGTCAGATCGGAAATAATTTTTGAATATATAGGACTTTGAATGTGGAAGATTTAAAATGCCGCATACTACAGGACTCAACACGTTAGTAGTTAATGGAATACTCCATACTGTATAGCGCGACATGTTATTGATTCCTGTTGGAAAAGGTCGTGTTCTTTGTAAACCAATAAAACATAGCGCTTCAACAACTGGACAGCATTGTGATTCCATTTTGTGTCTATCAGGAGAAAAGCCTGAATCTTGGGGATGAGATTTGTTTCCACGACGTGAATCGAAATAGAAAGGTTCTCGTTTCTTAGAATTAGTAGTGCGTGTTTTTTTTCTTTCTGTATGTTTTGGAGTATCATATACAACTAGCAAATGGTTAAAGGGATCGTTGTGGGATGAATCTATTCCATCTAACATCGCTCGAAGAATTTGTTCATGATTCATAGATCCTGCCCATGTTTTGATTGATCTGTCGTTCCACCAATCTAACTGCATTGCCTCTGAACCATTTTTCCATTTTAGTAATATTGGATTAATCAGGGACTCATCATCTTTATCCTGTTCTTTTTTCTTACTATTCGTATCTTTGCCAATATCAAAAGTTAAATTCTGAATTTCGTGGAGGATGTGTTTAAGGTTTTGTTCAGTAGAAAACTCTGACTTGATACAGAAATGATGCTTCTCAAACCATCCCTCCGCTCCCGGCCACAGCCGATCCGCTAGTTCTAGCAGGCCGCAGCAGGCGAAGAATTGGCCGGGGTTGGTTACGTCGACGTTGATGCGAATGTTGGGTTGGGGATTGCTCATGTCGTCGTCGCCTCCTTATTCTCAGAGTTGGATGGCCTCGCGCTGGCGGCGTAGTCGGCGGCGCGCAGCAGGGATTCGAGATACGCCAACCCCCATCGACCGTACTTGCGCTGCAGGCGGGCAAAGCGTCTTGTCGCTTCGATGGCGGCTTGATTTGTTTTTGTATCTTCATATTTTCGATCGACCGCCTTTTCAGCGGGAAAATGGGGGCGAGCGTAGCCGTGGTGCGCGGCGATTAAATGCAGCGCCAGTTCTTTCATGTCGTCACTGAGTTTTTTGTATTCAGCATGGCATTTGTTTTTATCATTCAGTACATCCTGCAGCGAACCGAACTCGTGCCGGTAGTCGGGGCAAATATTCAAAGGAATACATGGCTTGTCTGATTTAACGGACTTGCCTGACTTAGCATACCACTCGGAAGAATTAGAATTGCCGATGCTTCGCTGCCAGAAATCGCGCTTTTTACCTAGGTCGTGATATCTAGCGGCGAATATCAACGCTTGTTTAAGATCTGAAGGAAGACCAAGTTTATCAGCGATTTTCTCTGTTTGTATCATTACATCATTGGTGTGATCATCCCATAGAATGGGCTGGATGGCCGTTTTGGAAATTTCGTCGTCCGCGGAGAGGGGGCGAACATACCAATGCCAAAAGCGTTCACCGTCAGTTTCATTTTCATCCTCACCGGGTTTCGTATCGATGATTCGAACAAGCCGCATTTGGGGCGGAGAATCTACATTTCGAGAACCTTTCCTATCACGAATGCGATGATTTTTTGGAGGATCATCGTCTGTATACCATTCATCCGCTACGTCATATTGAATTTCTTTCTTGGATACAACTTCTCCATCGAGAGTGCCGCTTTCGCTCAATCCGCAGGCAGTAGGGGGGAGTACAATAGTTGCCCATTCGATATCTTTACTATTTCCTGATGTTAATTTGAAAAGTGATGAGACTTCTATTTGACCTTGGCTATCAATCTTCCATACCGGAGCGTCTGAATGAACCTTGGCTAACTTTCCTAATTCTTTAAATATACGATCACTGCGATCGCGCAGAAGCTCGTGCGGTTTGAGTGGATAATCCTCCAGCAAATCTACCAAATCATCAGGAGTATACAATTTACGTAATTCTTTCTCGTTAAGAATGTCGACTTCTTCCCGCCAGGCGACGTAGGTTTCAGGAGGCTCCCAATCTCGTATGCCGTGTAGATACGGCTCCACCGGCGGGCGGCCGGGCATTTTCTCGCGTATCGTCGTCAACGCCCAGGCGTCGAAAAGGATTTCGTTTGCAGGAAGGATCGTCGGCGCAGGGGTAAAAGCGCTCTCTTTTTCGCACTTATCGAGGCGAGTCATCAGCGCGTGAGGGCTGACATCGCCTTGAAGAGATTGGAGTAATTCGAGCGTCTTCTTACGAGCGGTCTTAAGTTTATCTTTCTCGTTAAATTTCTCGGGATAAACTACATCTACAAAGGCTTCCCCATGACCAAAGCGATTCACGCGTCCAAAGCGTTGAGCCATGCTGTCAAATGGCGTAAGGTCGCAGATCATGTGATCGGCGGAAAGATCGATGCCGACTTCACCCGCTGAAGTACAGAGCATAAACACAGTCGGCGCCGGCTCTCCGCCTTTCAGAAACCGCTTAAAAACTGGCGTCTCGACCAAGTCATCGCGCTCCCTGCCGCGGATGACGCCGGATAGTTCAACTATTTTGAAATTCTTTTCAAGTTTTTCGCGTATTTTTTTCAAATCCTCGATTTTTCGTATGTAAATCAATACTGCAGAATTCGAATCTTTATGCTCCAAAGCCAGTTCGACAATGTTATTGGACAATTGTTTCTCGTCTTTGATTTTATGCAGACGCAGCGTCTTTTTTGCTTTCAAGCGCCGCCAGACGTGATGAACCGGTTTCGTCGGCTGATCAGGCATTCGATCGGGGGGATTTTGCTCCTCCTCTGTCAAGTTGAAGGATTTGGAAGATTCGCCATAGCCGTTTACTTGATCGTTCCGCGCTGTGGCCGTGAGAGACATCACCCGCAGTTTCAGTTTAGACATAAAGGCGTCTTTTGATTGTTCGTGTTTGCGCTGCTCTTCTTCGATTCTATCAATCAGTTCCTGAAACGCCGGCTCCAGATGCGCTTCATCATGCACGAGCAACACGTCCTGTCCCAGAAATCCGGCGTGCAGCGGCTTGGTTTTGAATCCGCATCCATAGCCGCTGAAGAGAAGACGGCTGCCGATCATATCCACCGTGCCGCAGATTACGGCCGTCCTCGAGGGATCCGCAGACCAATCGCGATTATCAGCAAATTGACCGCGAAGCGTACTGATGGCCAGGTCGATATTTTGGGAGTTCGTTTTGAGTTTGATCGCCTCTTCCGTCGTCTGATCCACGACGGTTCGCCGGTTGACGACGTAAACAAGGCGGCGAGGAACATTCGCCTTTTCGATCAAAGCAAGCAACCATATTGCAATCACGCTTGTTTTTCCCAATCCCGTCGGGATGCTGCATGAGGAAGGAATATTACCGGTTTGAAAGCGTTCAAAGAGCGCTTCTTGCCAAGGAAACGGTTCATGCCCGGTCAATTTCTTGAATTCATGGGGAAAGGATATTTTATAGGGTAAGTTCATTTTAAAAAGTTCCCTCCTTGTTGTTAGGAAATCTTAGTTCCTACCCCTGCCAAAACCTGTCACTCGTTCTTGTACAGGCGCAAAGTATGTGACAAAAGCTGACGCACTTTTTCTCGCAGGGATTCCGGTTCCAGAATTTCGACTTGCGGCCCCATGCTCAGCGCCCAATTGACGATTTCCTGCTCGCCGCGAATCTCCATCGAGACTTTCACTTCCTGCGGGCCGATCCACTCCGTCTCCATCTTACGCGGCGACGTTCGCTCCGAGATCAATCGCGCCGCAATTCCTTCCGCACGGAACCGTACGATTTGTTTTTTTCCCTGGAATACATTCCAACTGTCTTCGAAAAACCGGCTGAATTGAAATGATGCGTCGCGAGTGAACAATCGATCCAAAATCGTCAACGCTTTTATTCTCAGAAAGTGATAGAGCCGAAATTCGTTTTTCGCTTCATCCAATGCAATTAAATACCACTGCCCAATTCGAATCGCCACGCCGTAAGGATGAATAATCCGGATGGAAGGAGCGGTTTCATCCAGAGCCTGGTAGGACATCTCGCACACGCGGCATTCGTTGCAGGCGCGCTCGAGTTCTTCATGCGAAAAAGCCAGCCGATCGCTGATTTGCGGCTCTGAATACTGAAACACATTGTCTTCCCCCCGGTTTTCCGTGATCAAGAATTCCAATTTTGTTATTAGTTGGCGGCAATCGTTTTGAAAATCGGGGAATTGAGAAAGAGGGCAAGAATCGATCAATTGTTGGATTAGATGAAGATCGCTTGCATTCGGCTGAATGAATGGAAGGAAGTCGGGATTTTCCGCCCGGTAGCCGCGCTCGCCGTCGATTTGTACGCCCAAATCAGCTAAGGATTGGATGTCACGATAGACGGTCCGAACGGAGACTTCCAGGCGCTCCGCCAGAGTCGGCGCGGTCAGATATGCTTCTCCCGACCTCAAAAATTCGAACAATCTTTTAAGCCGTACTAATCTAGGTATGCTGTTCATTGTCTAACTCATTATGCCGGAACTACCTATAATGGATGAAACAAAAAATCAGCAGTAAATCCCCCCTTTAATTTATATTACAAATACAATACATAAAGCACAAATTCCCCCCCCCTGATTGAACGCTCCGTTTTTTTGAAAAAATCAAACGGCGTCTTCGAATTCCACGCGAATCAAATACTCGAAAGCCGAATGCCGTCGCCTTCGATTGTAGAATACTACGATAGAATCGAACCTGTCTACCCTAGTTCCCATTTTTGAATGATTATTCTGGTAAGGAATGAGTTTGAGTTTCAGCGTGTGAAAGTAACTTTTCTTTTGCGCATGATCTCATCATTCTCCTTTCCGATTCATGCCGCAGACCATTTGAAAGCGTTTATTCCGTATTGATTACTATGTTTTTGCTGACATGGAGGCGCACCGGGCCCAAGAGGCCGGAGTCTTGCAGCGGGGTTTCTTTCCAGGGCCTTTGCCACATGATGGAATAGGTGATGTTGCTGCTGGTATATTTGGGGCCGCTGGAGGAGAGCGCATCGCCCACCATGCGGTTCGACCATTGGTTGGCGATTTCGACGATCAGGCGATTGACGCCGGGTTGGGCGGCGCTTGTGACGTCGATGCAAAACGGGGGCTTCCAAAGGATGCCGATGCCCTGACCGTTCAAGGAAACGTCCGCGATGTCTCTGACGGCGCCCAGGTCGAGATAGAGGCGATGATCGGCGGCGAAATAGTCTAGGGGGATTTCGAAATGATTATGATAAGAGGCGATGCCGGAGAAATATTTGACGCCGTCCTCGCTGGACTGGATCCAGGATATCAGGTTTGGGAATTGCACAACGGGCGGGGCGCCCCAGCCTTCCGGGAAGCGCACTTCCCACGGGCCGCCGATGAGAATGGGATCGGGAATGGGGGGGATGGAGATTTTTTGGGGCGAACGGTTTTTCGGGTTAAAGGTGATCTCTCCCGAGCGGCCGGTTTGGATTTCCAATCGACCGTCGTCGAGAATGCGGGTTTGATCGGACGTGATTTCCGAGGGGAGAGAGGCATAACGGTTTTCGCCGGCTTGTTGACGGAAGACAACGAAGATAGATCCGGCCGGGGGGAGGCGTAGGGAGAGGGTTGTCCCGCCTTCCGTGGTTTCAAAGAGAGCGATTTTTTGGATTTCACCCGTATCGGGCTTCCACAGTTCGGGGGCTTTGCCGGTTATGCGGAACGTGCAATGCGCTTCGATCCAATCCATAGTTTTGTTGCTGACGAAGTAGATGTCATCCTGCTGCGTTTTTCGGTGGATGAAATCCAGGTCGCAGGATTCGTTTGGGGAAGTGAAGGAAAAATCGGGGCCGATTCCCTTTTCTTGAAGGATGTCGCGCAGGGTGCGCCCCCAGATGAATCGGCCCTGACCGCAGCGATTTTCGAAAACGGTTTTGCCGTCGCATTTTTCCCATAGGCGATCCGCCAGGCGGCGGACTTCGGCGTCGCGCTGCCGTGCGTTGTGCAGGCCGTTGGAGCGTGCGGGCTTGGGGCCGACGATGGTCGCGCCTTTTCGAGCGAGAGCCTCTAGTTTTTGGAGGAGGGAGAGGTTGATGTCGTCGCGTTCGGGGAGAACGTATAATTCGTAGGATGTCCCATCGGGAAGTACGAGGCGTTCGTTTTGGACGTCCAATCGCGTCAATGTAGCTTCGGTGTTGATGACGTCATAATCGAAGCCGAAGCCCAGAGATGGATCGACGTGTTTGGGTTTGACGAAGTTGGGCGCCTGATCGCCGTAATAGTAACAGACGTCGCCGGCGAAGGTTCCCTGCTGGAGGAGAAAACAGCAGCGCGACAGGTAGTCGATGAAAGGTTTGATCTTCGGCCACCAGACGCGATTGACGTTGATGTGCGTGCCGGCGTGATAGGCCCAGCCGGGCATGCCGGCGGCGGGAGGGTTGTGAGCGCCGGTGTGAAAGGTGAATCGATTCAGCCCGCCGCACAGGGCGCGATCGGCAAGGGGTTTGAGGACGAAGGGGCCGTTCTGCCAATGATGCCAGCTGGTGAAGGCTTCACCGTCGACGATGGTTTTGCCGTAGATGTGCGAAGCGCAGGCGATTTCTTTGACGAGCCACAGGATGTCGACGCCGTTTTCATCCAAGCGTTGGTGATCGTACCAGAATTCGCCGCGGGGTACGTCGAGCGAACCGAGAGCGCGCAGGGCTTCGAAGGGGCAGTTGTGCAACGGCTGCCCCGGGCCGCCGGCTTCGGAGCAGAGCAGAAGCCCGTGGTCGTTGCAGATTTGCCGGGCTTTCCGGTAGTGGCCTTCGATGATCAGATCGGAGAGGGTCAGTTGGAAATCGAAAAGAAAGCGGTCGTACATTTCTCGATCGGCTGCCGTGAAGCCGAACAGCAGGGGCAGATAGGGGGCGGGATCGTAGCCGCGTTTTTTGTGGAATTCTTCACGGAGCCGAGGCGTCCATACTAATCCTTTTTCTTTTTCATAACTGGTTACTTCGTAGCTGGGCAGATAGAGATATTTGAGCGCGGTTCGGCTCAAATCGCCTAATTCATTTTGCAGGCGTTCGATCATGGTGTTGAAATGGAGTGCTGTCGCGCCGGGATCGAAATGGTCGATGATCAATCCGTCGGATTTGGGGCTGGGCAGCACCAACTTTTCGCCGGTGCAGGCGCAGACCAGGCGAAGAACAATCCAGTCGCCTTCCGGAGCATCCCACTGTAAACGGCCGGATGGATCGCAGCGGTCGGTCAAGTCGACGATCGAATTGAAATCGGTAATTTGACTGCCGCTCGCATCGGGAATCGCCAAGACCGCCACGGTGGAATGATAGGCGGGCAGGCCGTCAGGGTCTTTGGGTGATTTTTGCGGAACGGGCGGGAAGGGAAGAGTTTGGGAAAAATGCTGCGGGCCTTTGACTTTGATCTGCGAAGAGAAGACGCCCTTGGCGGCTGCTTCGGGAGTGATCCAGGGGCCGCCGGCGTTCCAACTGCTGGAGGTGATTAAGCCGATTTCCAGATCGAGGCGTGAGGCTTCACGCACGGCGTGCGCAATGGCCTTCAGTGATTCCGGGCCGAAGAAGGCGGGGCCTTCGGGAACTACGCCCAGAGGATCCTTGGCGCCGATGTCGAAGATTTCCAGGCCGGCCAATCCTTTATCTTTCATTTCTTCGAGGTCGCGGGTTAATTGAGCGGGATCGGAATTGCCGTTCACCCATACCCAGTAGGCGTGGGGGCGCGCGATGGCCGGTGGATTGCTGAAGCCGTCTTCCAAAGTCGGATGCGAATCCGCCGCGGCGATGAGGCTGGTTGACAGCGGGAATGTGAAGATGGCGCTGAGAAAAAGCAGCCAGAATTGATGACGCATTTTTTATTCTCCCATTGAATGAATTGAGCGCATCGTTCAATCTTATCGTAAGATTTGCGACAAATCGACATGGGGCGGGAACATTGGCTGCTATTCTATGGAAATATTCAAGGAAAAAAGGGAATATGATGCACATCGCCGTCTTACTTTTTTTATCGTTGATGGGCGCCTTCGCGCCGGCGGCATTGGCGGAGGCGGACATGGTAGAGTCGGATTGGACGGAGGATTTTCCACTCGCCGAGACGCTGTGGCCTGTCGATGCTGCGCAGGAGATTCGAGAGGGATACTACAGCCGCGCAGCCTGTCAATTGGAAGAACTGGCGAAGCAGAGCGCCGAGCCGGGATTGAAGGAGTTGTACGCCTGGGAGGCGGAGCGAATCCGCCGCATCATTGTGGATTACTCGCTGACGGAGGAGGATGTTCGAACTCAGTTGGAAGAGCGATATGAGCATGCGACGGCGGAGGAATTCGAACGGTGGATGGGTGAGAAGCGCTTTGATTGGCGGAGAATCGACGGGGCGGTGCGTTTTTTTGATTCCACAGTGAGGAACCTGTTTTTTGAGAATGAATCATTTCGACGGCGATCGACGAAGCCGGCGGACTTCGCGTTTGAACGGGCGAGAGCCCGCACAGCGCTGCAAGTTATGGGCGGCGGCGTTTCCCTTGATGCATCGGCCGGGGCGCGGCGGCTGCGCATAAGGATGACGATCCGCGTTCCCGTGGGAGAAGTCTATGCGGGGAAGACGATTCGCTGCTGGATGCCGTATCCGCGCGAGACGGATTATCAGTGCGAGATTCGCCTGCTGGAAGCGGCGCCGCCGCCGATCAGCCTGGCATCCAATGATGCGCCGCATCGTTCTCTTTATTTCGAACTGAAGGTTCAGGCGGATGCGCCGGCAATTTTCGAAGCGACTTACGAGTACACGGCGAAGCCGCGCTATGAGAGAATCGATCCCTCTCGGGTGGTCGAGCATGTTCCTGAAGAAGCGGCGGCGTTTTTGAGGGAGCAGCCGCCGCATGTGCGCTTTCTTCCCGAATTGGCGGATCTGGCGAAATCGATTGTCGGGGAGGAGGTGCGCCCGTATTACAAGGCCCGGCGCATCTACGACTGGATCGGCGAGCATACGCATTACCGCTATGCGCGCGAGTATTCGACGATACCCAATATCAGCCGGTATGTGTATACGAATCGGTACGGCGATTGCGGGCAGTTGGCTCTGCTATTCATTACGTTGTGCCGCCTGCAGGGAATACCCGCTCGCTGGGAGTCGGGATGGATGATCTATCCCGAAGAAAAAAATCTGCATGACTGGACGTTGATCTATCTGCATCCCTATGGATGGATTCCTGTAGATCCTGATTTCGGCATGTCGGCGGGGAGCGATTGGCAGGGGCTGACGGGGAAAGAGCGCCGCCGGCTGCAGGATTTTTATTTCGGCCGCCTGTCGCCATATCGTTTGATCGTCAATCACGATCACGGTCGCCCGCATGAACCGGCCAAACGGTATTGGCGGTCGGATACAGTCGATTTTCAAAGGGGTGAATTGGAGACGGAGGATGAGAATCTATATTTTGACCGCTTTCAGTATTCGCTGGAGATTTTAAGCGATGAACCGGCGGGATAAGTTTGTTTTACGGGGGGGGAACTCGACTTCTTTTCATAGTTAAAACCCCTTCGCCTCGATGAGACGAAGGGGAAAACAAAAGAATACTAAACTACCAATAGGAGATTAAAGATAGTTTCAGATGTTTGGCAAATTTTACTTACTAATACGTATATCTGGAATTTTGTCAATGAATCTTTGAGAAAATGGTGACAATAAAAGTATGGAATTTTGTTGATGTCACTTTTTGTAAAATTCTCTTGACAATTAATTCTTGGATCAGTAAGAATTGGGATGTGGAGGAAAATCGAAAAGGGAGGATGGGAATAATGCGTCAATTTTTCATGCCGTTCTTGTTGACAGCGATCGCATTTTCTTCGATGGGGGCTTATGCGCAAACGGTTATATTCGAGGATGACTTTTCGTCGGATTCATCCGGCGCCTATTCGCATTTTTATTTTCCGGAAGAGAAGAACGTCCTGGTGGATTACCATTATGATTACGGCCGGATTCTGAATGGTTTCGGTTTGGAGATTCCCGCTTCGCCTCATACGGCGGGGGCGGATACGGCGGCATTGATGGTTTCCTGTAACATCTTGGAAGCGCCGGACAATATCAACTCGTTCGTGGGCGTTTATACCGACCAGGTTTTTGGCGGCGATCATCAAGTGATTTTTGATTTTTACTGCAACATTATGGACAGCGGAGCGGGAACAACAAACCGCATGTCTGTGGGCGTCAACCACAGCGGCGAGAAGAGGGTCAACACGTATAGTTCGGGCTACGATCCGGCCGGCGGCTTTACGAAAGAGGATTTATTGGATACGGACGGGTATATGTTCGCCATGTCGTTTGACGAGGGCGACGGAGGATCGTTTCGGGATTATCAATTTACCGAGGGAGCGCCGGGCATCGACGATATTTTATTGGGCGTGACGCCCGGCGACGAAGCACAAGAGATTGCGGCTGTGCTTCCGGATTATGCGCCGCGATGGTTTGCGCTGGATGTGAATGAAGAGACGGGCGAGCCGATCTCGCTGACGGGTTGGCAGGGCGCCGATC